>NZ_JAZBJZ010000152.1:0-9961 GCF_036349135.1 Tumidithrix elongata BACA0141 | reverse complement strand
TCTCTTTTTATTTTCGTTTTTCGTCTCTGACTGATTTTTAGAGGTGCCCTATAGAGTTTTCGCTTCTACAGAAACGAATGGATTTCAGCCTGCTGGAAATTTGTGGGAACTTTGACTTATGGGCAAAGTCTGACTGTTATTGTAGGGTTATTGAAAAGTACGAGAATTTGACTTGAAACTCATGAAATTCAATTCTAGCTGTGGCTTGACTGGTTCATCAGGGATTATGAAGCTATGTAAGGTTTCCCAAGTTGCGATGCTCGCACTAGTGGCGACAACTGTAACGATTGTTTCCAGCGATCGCTTTGGGATAGAGAATGCCAGAGCTGAGACCACCGATACGATGCTTCCTTCTACGGTAATCGTTGCCCAAAATTCGCAAGCATGGAATACAGGCGTGCGATTGCTGCGTGTCTTTGACAATAGTGGGAGGTTCTTGGGAATTGGGATTCAGTTAGATGTTTTGAATAAGCCTGTCACCAAATATGCCAACGTTGTCTATCAACTTTCTGTAGGACGAGAAGGGCGTTGGGTCGATCTCTATAGCAGTACGGGTGCAAGGCTATTGCCGAAAACAGCGGGTAGTCTGACTCCCCCCGTGGAGATCGTTTCTATTGACGAAATTGCCAGCCAACTAGGTACTTCGACAAATGCTCTGCCAGATCTCGATCTGAGAGCTGTAACCCTAATCAAATATGACACGAGGGAACTGAGAGAGCAGGTGATTGCCATTGAAGCCATTCAGCCTTTTAGAGCGATCGCGCAAGCCAGCATGAATGAAGTGTCTAATCGGCAAATACTGGAAGTACGCCCTCAAACTTCTACCCAAACCCCTAGCAGATCGACGCGACCCTTGCCGAGCGCTATGCCTGCAGTTCCATCGCGCCCAGTTCCTGCGGTGAATCCTCCCAGTTCTTCGCCTAATCCCAATGTAAATTCTGGCGATGCCGAGTTGGGAATTCCTAATGACATTTATCCCAATCGTAAAAATTGGCAGAAGTGACTTGGGCTAAAATTCCATAAACCTTCTATGGGGATTCAATGAAGCGATCGCATCCATAGATAAAGATGCGATCGCTTCATAATCTTCGCAATGGAAAATCGCTAAATTCTCTTTTAAAATTTATCCCCAGATAGACAAAAGCCAAACCTAAAGTTAGCTTAAGAATAATGAGGATAGGCAAACTTTAGCGTGATTGCTCTAAATTCTGTGAGAAGCTGAAGAATATAGAGCGTAATCGGGGGACTTAGCGATGAAACCTCTTGTCAAAATTTTGGGTTTGTTTTGTGTCTTGAATGCTGCCATGTTAGCGGTCGATAGCTCACCTAGCGCTGCGCAGGGATGCAATTACTACGCAGGCTCGGCGGTTACGGGTCAAAGCGTTCTTGTGGACTTGTGTTCGATCTCTAGAGCTAGTTATCGCAGTGTTGATTTTGTCTATTCTCTAGGTGGAGAGCGCATTGAGGCTCAGGCAAATTGCGAAGCAGGGACATGGACGACTTTTCCCGAACGGCAAGTCAATCGACCGCAATCGCAAGCAACAAGCCGAATGCTAGATGTCGTTTGTACCTTTGATTCCCGAGGCGTTACATCTGGGCGCTCGGCATGGGTAATCGATCCGCCATCAAACGTTCGCGCCACACCGAATGGTAGCATTATCTGCTCGATTCCCACCCGTCAAAGAATCACGACCTATGGTTCGGTGGGCAGTTGGTACTACACAGATGCCTGTGGTGAAATGGGTGTCATTCACAATAGCCAGATCCGTTTTTAAGTGAAGCTACTTGGGGCGTTGTGATGGGGATATAATTCGGCAAAAACTCAGGAATTGCAGTCTTGAGCGCGATCGCATTGTAAAAACAAAAGATGGTCGTGCTTAGAAAAGGGTATATCGTCACAAAATCACCTAAGACGATTTGATAGACTAAGACGTTGTACTTATTTTTAGAACTAAATCTTGATAGAGCGATATACATTGCCAGAAATGGGTCGTCTTTGGACTGAGCAGCATAAGTTCCAAACCTGGCTGGACGTTGAAATTGCTGTATGCGAAGCACAGGCAGAGTTAGGGTATATTCCCGCCGAGGCAGTCGAGCAGATTAAAGCCAAAGCTCAGTTTGAACCAGAGCGGATCAACGAACTGGAAATTCAAGTGCGTCATGACATGATTGCCTTTTTAACCAATGTCAACGAGCATGTTGGTGAAGCAGGACGTTATATTCATTTGGGGCTAACTAGTTCGGATGTTTTAGATACGGCTCTTTCAGTTCAGTTGGTGAATAGCCTTGCCGTCATTCAGTCACAGGTCGAAGCCCTATCTCAGGCAATTCGCTATCAAGCCCAGCAGCACCGCTATACGATTATGGCGGGGCGAACCCATGGCATTCATGCCGAACCGATTACGTTTGGCTTTAAATTAGCAGGCTGGTTGGCCGAAGTATTGCGTCATCGCGATCGCCTCTTGAGCCTGACCAAAAGTATTGCGATCGGCAAAATTTCAGGTGCGGTGGGAACCTACGCCAATGTCGATCCGCGCATTGAGGCGCTTACATGCCAGAGGCTAGGACTAAAGCCTGACTGTGCTTCGACTCAGGTAATTTCTCGCGATCGCCACGCTGAGTTTGTGCAGGTGTTGGCATTGTTGGCAGCCTCGATCGAGCGCTTTGCTGTAGAAATTCGCAACTTGCAACGTACTGATGTCTTGGAAGTAGAGGAATTTTTTGCGCCCGGACAAAAAGGCTCATCCGCCATGCCTCACAAACGCAACCCCGTGCGATCAGAGCGTCTTACGGGTATGGCAAGGGTAATTCGCGGCAATGCTATGACTGCCCTAGAGAATGTCGCACTCTGGCACGAACGGGATATCTCCCACAGTGCGGCAGAAAGGGTGATTTTGCCTGATTCCTGTATTTTGATTCACTATATGTTGGTGGAAACCACTGACCTGATCAAAAATCTGCTGGTGCATTCCCACAATATGGAGCGCAATCTCAACTGCTATGGTGGTGTGGTGTTTAGCCAACAGGTGCTACTGACCCTAGTGGGCAAAGGACTAAGTCGAGAAGATAGCTATGCGATCGTGCAAAAATGCGCGCATCAAGCATGGAATAAGGCTGATGGTGATTTTCGCAAGCTGATTAGCGAAGATGAGAAGGTAAAATCCCTTTTATCGACTGAAGAGCTAAATGCTTGTTTCGATCCGCAAAAGCACCTCAAAAATCTCGACCAGATCTATCAAAGGTTGGGCATCTAAGCGATCGCACCGTAAGTCGAATTTTGGGGAATTACGCATTTGTTTAGCGATCGCTCTGCTTTTTAAAAAGTATTTTGGCGATCGCTATCTCGAAAATCTTTCTAGTAGTTCGTCAACGATTCGGTGATGGTTGTATGGAATCTAGAAGGTTTTTGGGTGTTTTTTGAAGGTTTTCAACCCCTTAAAAAATTCTTGACAGAACACTAGTCAAACCGATAAATCTCATCCAACTGCCAAGCTGCTTGATTTTTAGAATCTAAGCTTACGATTTCTGTATCTAAAAATTGCCGATCGCCTTCCGAGTCAATAAAGAAGCGCAACTCTTGAACGGGAAGCCACTGGCTGATTTGTTGTAACAGGGTTGACACCGCCTGGCGGTAAGGATGATCGGGTTGGCTGTACCATGCTTCCGCTTCCATATTGGCTCGATCGAAACCTAAATGCACGATCGTGGTTGCTTGGGCCGTGGATGATGGGGCAGTAAACTTTTCGGGGAAAGGACTTGAAGAAACCTCTTGTAAAAGCAGATCGGCATCGCTAGCCAGCGATCGCAGTTTATCTAAACTTGTCGCCAGATCGGCTGTTTCTTGCCAACGAATCCATAGGGTAATTAGCTTGGTTTGCAAGAGTAAATGCCCCATCTTTTCTGCCTTGGTTTCAAGGTAGCGGAAGTTATATTCGTTGGTCTCAATCAGTAGAGGTAAACGCCCCACAACTTCGATGCCGAAACCTTTTAAGCCTGCAATTTTACGGGGATTGTTGGTAATCAGACGCATTTTTCGCACGCCTAGGTCATGCAAAATCTGAGCGCCCACGCCATAGGTACGCAGATCGGGGGCAAACCCTAGCTTTTCATTTGCCTCCACGGTGTCAAAGCCCTGATCTTGTAAAGAATAGGCTTTGATTTTATTAATCAGACCAATGCCTCGCCCTTCTTGGCGCAGGTAAATCACAATGCCAGAGTCATTGTATTCAATCATTTTGAGCGCGCTCTGCAATTGCGCCCGACAGTCACAGCGCAAAGACCCCAAGGCATCCCCCGTCAGGCACTCAGAATGTACCCGCACGATGACTTCGCGATCGCTAAACTCACTGAGGTTGCCTTTGACGATCGCTAAATGCTCGGTATTGTCTAGGCTATTGCGATAGGCATATACCTTAAAGTCGCCGAATAATGAGGGTAGGGTGGCGATCGATTCTCGATGCACAAAGCGTTCGTGCTCTAGCCGATAGCTAATTAGGTCGGCAATGCTAATTAATTTGAGGTTGTGGCGTTTGGCATACACGATCAATTCAGGTAAACGCGCCATCGAGCCATTATCATTTTGAATTTCGCAGATCACCCCCGCAGGGTAAAGACCTGCCATGCGTGCTAAATCTACAGCGGCTTCGGTATGACCTGCCCGTTTGAGTACCCCACCCTGTTTAGCTCGCAGAGGAAAAATATGCCCCGGTCGGCGCAAGCTATTTGGGCGCGTCTCAGGATGAATCGCCACTTGAATCGTGCGCGATCGGTCTTCAGCAGAGATGCCTGTGCTCGTGCCCACAGCGGCGTCAATGCTCACCGTAAATGCTGTTTGTTGGCTATCGGTGTTGCGATCGACCATTAGGGGTAAATCTAACCGATCGAGGCGATCGCCGGTCATGGCAAGGCAAATCAAGCCCCGCGCATACACAGCCATGAAGTTGACCATATCGGGCGTGGCAAACTGCGCTGCCCCGATTAGATCGCCTTCGTTTTCACGATTTTCGTCATCAACGACAACAATTAATTTGCCCGCTTTTAGATCGTCAAGGGCATCGGTTATGGAATCAAACTGAAACTGGGACAAAGCTTTATCTCATTAGTCTTACTCATAATTATAGTTTGGAGCAGTTAGAAAACTGGGAAATTTAGCATTTGTGTATTTTCTAACCCTAAATCGCCTATACCGATTGAGGTATCATTACTTAGGTCTTTAGAGATGCAACAAAAAACATGATGCGAGTGCTGGCATTAGTTCCGGGTGGAGTTGGCGATCAATTGCTATTTTTCCCTACTCTAGAAACCCTTAAACAGCAATATCCTCAAGCTGCGATCGATGTTGTGGTCGAGCCGCGCGTGATTGGTGCATACAAGGTTTGTCCCTCAGTCAGGAAAGTTTTAACGTTTGATTATAAAGACCGTAATAGTCTGGCGGATTTTGGCAACTTGCTCGGCAGCATTCGCGATCAGGAGTACAACGCGGTTGTCTCTCTGGGGCAGCGGTTTTCTGTGAGATTTTTATTGTGGCTAACGGGCATCCCGCAGCGAGTTTCCTTTGCGGGACAGGGCGATTATTTGCTGAGCCAAGCGGTTCCCCTAAATACCAATCAGTATGCGGCTGCCATGTATCACGACCTGCTCAAAGGCTTTGATATTAACGTCCCCTGCCCGCCGATTAAAATTAATGTCGCCAAAACCGATATTGACTGGGCAACCAACGAGCAAAAGCGCTTAGGGATTACCAATGGCTATATTCTGATTCATGGTGGTTCGAGTGCCTTAGCGATCAAAAAGGGCATCGATAAAATTTATCCTGTGGATAGTTGGGTGGCGATCGCCCAAGATATCCAAGAGAAACTACCCAAGTTGCCGATTGTGATTCTTAAAGGACCTGAGGATGCTGAGTTAGTCAGCAAACTTACGGCAAAGCTCCCTAAAGCTCTGGTGATTTCACCGCCAGATATTGGTAAACTTGCCGCTGTCATTGCTGCCGCAAATTTGCTGCTCTGTACGGATAGTGCGCCCATGCATCTGGGTGTTGCCGTGGGAACGGCTCTGGTGGCTTTATTTGGACCTACTTCGCCAGAAAAGCTCTTACCTCTGAACGATCCTAAAATTAAATTTGTCAAAGCTCCTGAAGGGAAACCGATCGCTGCGATCGCTCCTCAAGATGTCTTAGCAAAAATTTGGCAAGATTAGGAATTCTGCGAATTTGTAAATTGGACTTACCCCCTTTAATTCCCCCTTGTAAAGGGGGAAAATCAGAGATCTTGTTCCCTCCCTTTTGCAAGGGGAGGGTTAGGGTGGGGTAATTCCTGTAAAGCAGGCGCTAGAACAAAAAATTTATTTGTGTCGATTGGGGTTGCAAAATTGTCATGACAAAATTTGTATTTGTAACGGGCGGAGTCGTCTCCAGCATCGGTAAAGGCATCGTGGCGGCTAGTTTAGGCAGACTGCTCAAGTCTAGAGGCTATTCCGTATCGATTTTAAAGCTCGACCCCTATATCAATGTCGATCCGGGCACGATGAGTCCGTTTCAGCATGGCGAGGTGTTTGTTACCGAAGATGGGGCAGAGACCGACCTCGATTTGGGGCACTACGAGCGCTTTACGGACACCGCCATGTCAAAGCTCAATAATGTCACCACGGGGGCAATCTACCAAGCCGTAATCAATAAAGAACGACGCGGCGATTATCAGGGGGGCACGGTACAGGTGATTCCGCACATCACCAACGAAATTAAAGAGAGAATTCGTCGTGTTGCCACTAACACGAACCCTGATTTTGTGATTACCGAAATTGGCGGTACGGTTGGGGATATTGAATCTCTGCCATTTGTGGAAGCGATTCGGCAGTTTCGCAAGGATGTGGGGCGCAAAAATGTTCTCTACATGCATGTAACGCTGATGCCTTGGATTGCCTCCGCAGGAGAGATGAAAACTAAGCCCACGCAGCACTCTGTTAAGGAACTTCAGTCGATTGGGATTCAAGCGGATATCTTGGTTTGTCGCAGCGATCGCCCCCTATCGCAAGGTCTTAAGGATAAAGTGGCGGAGTTTTGTAACGTTTCCCCAGAATGCGTGATTACGGGGCAGGATGCCAAAACGATTTACGAAGTTCCGTTAATTTTAGAACGAGAAGGATTGGCGGAGCAGGTGCTCAATCTCTTGGGTATGGAACAACGTCAGCCCGATCTGCGCAATTGGCAAGTTTTGGTAGACCGTCTCTATCGTCCCGAACATACAGTTGAAGTTGCGATCGTCGGGAAGTACGTTCGTCTTACCGATGCCTATCTCTCTGTGATTGAGTCCCTACGCCATGCGGCAGTAGCGCTCAATAGTGCCGTGAACGTTCGCTGGATTAACTCTGAGGATGTGGAAACCTTTGGGGCAGAGAGATTCTTGCAAGATGTGGATGCGATCGTCGTACCAGGGGGATTTGGGATTCGCGGTGTGGATGGTAAGGTTGCCACCGTTGCCTATGGACGAGAGCAAAAGATTCCATTTTTGGGACTCTGTTTGGGTATGCAATGCGCCGTAATTGATTGGGGTAGAAATGTCGCTCACTTAGAGGATGCCAATAGTTCCGAGTTTAACCCCGATACGAATAATCCAGTGATTCACTTGCTACCCGAACAGCATGATGTTGTGGATTTGGGCGGAACCATGCGTTTGGGACTCTATGCTTGCCGTGTCGTACCGAATACGCTAGCGAGTCGCCTCTATCAAGATTCCGTCATCTACGAACGCCATCGCCATCGCTACGAGTTTAACAATGCCTATCGCACGCTATTCCTAGAGTCTGGTTATATGGTCAGTGGAACCTCGCCTGATGGCAGACTGGTGGAAATGATCGAGTTGCCCGATCATCCTTACTTTATTGCCACGCAGTTCCACCCTGAATTCCAGTCGCGCCCAAGTACGCCCCATCCATTATTCCAAGGACTCGTGCAAGCGGCGCTCGACTACAAACAAAAGCATCGCCCCCTAGAGCGATCGCAGCTCGAAGAGTCTCTCAATGGAATCCATTCTTTGCAAGATGAGAAACAAATGCAAACCTGAGTAAGTCTTTAAGCTATAGAGAAGGGTGCATGCCTCTTTTCTATAGCTGTGTTTAAGCAGGTAAGGTATAGCGCTTCTCAATTGCCGATCGCAAATTTAGTGATTGTTAGCGTAGATTACCAAATGCTCATCTGTTAAGAAAAATTTCTTATTTGCAAATCTCAAGCTGTAAAGCTTTACTCTTCTTGTATTAGAAGGGGCTCTAAACGTAGTAATCGATAAGTACAAGACCACTTTCAGTAAAAAGTGTCATATTCAAAGTCTGTATAGATTTTCTGTTTGGAACTGCAATTTTGTGGGCTTATAGGCTTATGAATGCTGGGCAAAGTAGCAAACCTAAATCTTCGCAAATAGGTAAAAAAAAGCACCAAGTTTTTTCGCGGAATCTACTTGCAGGTTTAGCGATCGCGGTTGTGAGCATTGTTGGCGGTGGTTGGGTTGCATTTCAATGGTTTGGAGAGAAGATTACCCAAAATACGCAGGAAAATCTTTTGGCGATCGCTGATTTAAAGGCTAACCAAATCGAGCGGTGGGTTTACGAGCGCAAAGGCGATGCCCGTATATTAGCTGGACGACCCTCATTAGCTGATGTACTCAGAGCAATTGAGACTGGTCGCAAAGATGAAACAACGATACGTCAGTGGCAAGTCATGCAACAGGCGGTAAGAAACACGCAACGTGAATATAATTACAAACGTATTATTTTGCTCAACCGATTTGGGCGTGCGGTTTGGTATTCCGAGCGAGACGCTGAGATATCTGCCGAAGTCTTAGCAACATTTAAAAAAATCCAAGACAAGATAGTCACAGAAAATGCTGAGTTAGTCGATTTGCATTGGCACGACACCAAAACAGGTAAAGCGATCAACTATGGTGTAATTGCTCCTATATATGACAATTTAAATCTATACGACCCTTTTTTAGGTGCTGTTTACCTAGAAGCCGATCCCGCAGAGTATCTATTCCCATTGATACAACGATGGCCGACAAGTAGCACTTCTACTGAAACTCTCCTTGTGCGCCAAGAAGGAAATCTTATCCGTTACCTCAATCCGCTACAACATCAAGAGAATACTGCATTAGTCCTAACCCGAACTTCAGCCGATCCAAATCTGCTAGCTGCTAAAGCGATAAGGGCAACTGAACCTCTCTTAAAATCTGTTGATTATCGCGGGGTTCCAGTTATCGGTGCTGCCCGTTTTGTAAAGGGAACTCCTTGGATCATGATATCTAAAATCGATATCGCAGAGGCTGATTCCCCCTTGCACCAGTTGATCTTTGCGATCTCTGGTTTCATGGTCTTATTAATTATGATTTCTGGTGTAATCTTCCGACAATTATGGAGATCGAGCAAACTATCGCTCCTCACTTTAGAGCAGCAACTTGCCCTCGAAAGTGCGATTGAGATCGAACAAAATGCGTCCCGTTATGTCACGGCGATCGAGACCTCGATTGATGGCTTTGCCCTACTCGATCGCCATGGTAGATTTCTTGAAGTGAATACATCACTATCCTCGCTCACAGGCTATAGTCGTGATGAGCTACTAAATTTAAGCATCTTTGACCTAGCAGTCATGGAAACGTCAAATCCTGACTCCTTTATGACCGATTTAATTGCAAAAGTATGCGATCGCTTTAATCAGCAGTGGAAGCCTAAAAATAGAGACCTCCTTGATGTTGAGATTGGGATTACTTATCTCTCTCAAGGCGAAGGACAATTTTTTGCTTTTGTGCGAGATATCACCAATGCTCTTAAATTGCAAAGACAGCTAGAGCGTTCTAATTTACTACATACTTTTTTGAGTCATGCCAATGAAGCAATTGTCCGCACTCGCGATTCGCAGGAGTTATTAGAGTTGTTGGGAAATAAAAACAAGTTGTGGACAGGGTTTTCCTCTTCC
>NZ_JAZBJZ010000151.1:0-9987 GCF_036349135.1 Tumidithrix elongata BACA0141 | reverse complement strand
AACTCAACGCTGATGCCTTTTCTAATGCTCTCAATCTTTTGTCCTGTACTTAGCACTGAAACAGTAAAGATTCAGGAAGTGCTGGAAACATCTAGGCAGGCTCTACAAACAACTGCTGAGCAGTTAGAGGTGCGACTCGATGAGTTAGATCAACGCAATCAAGAAATGATTTTATTACGGAAAATCAGTGACTTTCTGCCAGCCTGTTTAACTGTTGACGAAGCTTGTGCCTTGATTACGAAGCGCGTACAACCCTTGTTCCCCAATTGTTCGGGTAGTATTTTAATTATTTCTAACTCTCGCGATCGCTTAGAGATAGTGGCATCTTGGGGAGATGAGACCTACTCAGAACCCATTTTCGATCTCAATGAATGTTGGGCGTTACGTCGCGGGCAAGTGCATTGGATCGATCGCGATCGCCAAGACCTACTTTGCAAACACATCGATCGCCAACATCCTCCCATCGAATCCCTTTGTATTCCTATGATTGCGCAGGGTGAAGCACTAGGCTTAATGTATGTGGGCACATCTATCCCCAATCAATTGACTGAAGCCAAGCAACAACTTGCCCATACTGTAGCTGAACAAATGAGCTTGGCAATTACCAATATTAATATGAGAGAAACTTTGCAAAATCAAAGCATTCGAGATCCTCTCACCGGTTTATTTAATCGCCGCTATCTTGAGGAATTTCTAGCAAAAGAGATTCATAGAGCAAAGCGCCATCAGTCTTCTTTAGGTGTGATTATGCTCGATATAGATCACTTCAAACAATTCAACGATACTTTGGGACATGAGGCTGGTGACCTTGTTCTTCAGGAATTAAGCCACCTCCTAAAGCTGACAATTCGAGCTTCAGATATTGCTTGCCGATATGGTGGTGAAGAAATGACACTGATCCTACCAGAAGCTTCTTTACTGGTAACGGCTCAAAAAGCAGAGGAACTACGGATCGCGATCTCAAAACTCAAGCTAAACTATAACGGCAAAATGATGGAGCCAGTCACCGCTTCATTGGGAGTGGCTTGCTACCCCGAGCAAGGGACAACAGGATCTGCGGTGATTCAAGCTGCTGATGCTGCCCTCTATCGCGCTAAGGCTTTGGGACGTAATCAAGTTGTTATCGCAAATCAATAACTCGCGAACGTCAGTATCAAACTACCCTAAAAGTCAGTTTTTTCAGGTCGCGGAGATAACTCAAGTTCAGATGCAGGCAAGACTTCTGGGGCAGGTTCTTGGGGCTCATCTCGAATGGCACGAATGGGCAGATTTGCCACAACGATCGTATTGCGCTGATCGGACTCAAGTCGAATATCAAGGCTATCTTCATCAAGCTCGACATACTTTGAGACTACCTGCATGATCTCTCGGCGCATCTCATCAAACATTTGTGGTGTCAGGGCAGCGCGATCGTGCGCCAAAATAAATTTTAGTCGCTGCTTGACCTTAGCACTACTGGGAGTGTTGATACGATTCGGAAAAAGTCGGTCGAGCAGTTCAGAAATCATGGTAAACCTTATCTAGGAATTGCCAGTAAGCCAACGTTGCAGGCGCGACAAAAGTGTATCACGGGGGGCATCAAGATCGAGAAATTCGACCTCTTTTCCATCTAATCTTTTTGCCGTATTTTCATAGGCAATACCTGCTAAGGGTAAGTTCTCTGACAGGACAAGTGGTTCGCCTCGGTTGGTGGAGACAATTACTTGCTCGTCGTCGGGAATTACACCAATTAGCTTAACCGATAAAATTTCTAAAACATCCTCGACGCTCATCATGTCATTATTCTTGACCATCTTGGGGCGCAGGCGGTTAATGATCAGCTTGATATCTTTAATCCGATTTGCCTCTAGCAACCCAATGACGCGATCGGCATCGCGCACGGCCGAAATTTCAGGAGTGGTAACGATAATAGCTTCTTTTGCCCCTGCGATCGCATTCTGAAATCCCGTTTCAATGCCCGCAGGACAATCAACGAGCACATAGTCAAAATAACGACTCAAAACCTCAACCAAAGCCTTCATATGCGCGGAAGTAATTGAAGTTTTGTTACGAGTTTGGGGCGCAGCTAAAAGCGAAAGATTTGGTTGCCGCTTATCCTTAACTAGAGCCTGATCGAGTTTACATTCGCGGTTGATGACTTCGAGAGCGGTATAAACGACCCGATTTTCTAAGCCCAACAATAGATCTAGATTCCGCAGTCCAAAATCAGCATCGACTAACACGACTTTTCGCCCAAGCTTGGCTAGAGCCATACCTAAGTTTGCGCTAGAAGTAGTTTTGCCTACGCCTCCTTTACCGGAGGTAATAACGATTGTGCGACTCATGGTTGACATCTAGTTAAAAGCAAAGAAGTTAAGAGTAAGAACAAGAAGCAAGAGACCTTAGCAAGAATACCCTAGGTTGTCGTTTTTAAGGAAGCGTGATCGACAGCCTTGACAATGCGAATATTGGGTACCCCAACCGTACTAACCAAAGCGACCTCAGGGCAAAATGTTGTGCTGGGCGTCTCCACACGGGCAATAAAATCAGCGATGCGGATCTGTGTTGCTTCTAGATGCAGTGCCATAATCACTGCTTGGGCATTGCCTTTTGCCCCGGCATGGGCTACCCCTTTCAGTTTTCCCCATACAATAATGTCGCCATCGGCAATGATTTCACCGCCTGCATTGACATCACCATACACAATTACAGTTCCTGCATGACGAATCTCAGTACCCGATCTTACCGTCATTTTGACGTATAGCGGATCTTCAATGGGGTCGGTGGGGATGGGATTAAACCCCGGTAAGTTGTGGAGCAATGTACCTTGCTCGACCGAAAAGCCAGCGGTAGCGGCATTGATTGCCGTTTGGCGGCGATGGGTGGCAATACTATGCAAGGTTAACTCATAGACCTGTAACGCTTCTGCGAGTTCTTGCATTTGACGCGCATCTAAAAGACGATCGCCCACTTGCAAATAGACCTGAGTTCGAGGTTGCCAAAACCTTGCACCCGCCTGCATACGCTGCTCGAGTTGTTCTAACATCTCGGTCCAGCTAAATGTTGAGTAACTGGCACCCTCTGTATCTTGTAAATCTCTGTCAGTTGGTAATATTAGGTTTAGTTTGCCCGCGATCGTCTTAAATCGCACCTGTGATATGTCATTGAGCAAACTGAGTGCAGGATCGGATTCGGGTTTTACACTTTCAGGCTCGGCTACAACTTCAGGAAATTCTAGAGAGGACAAATCCCCCTTACTAGCTTTGTCCGCACTAATTTTTTTCTCACTAGTTTTATCGTCACTGGCTTTGTCGCCAATCACTTTAAGAGCGGACAAATCCCCTTTGCTGGTCGAAGCGCCACTAACTTTATCCCCACTTGCCTGCACAGAGCTTAACGATGCAGAACCTTCTGAGGACGAAGTTTCGGGAGGACTTTTAATGGTAGTTACGGATTCATCTGGATTCATGGGCATAATTTAGCACCCCCATGGCAACAAGTCCATGAGGGTGCTAAAAATTTAGTTAGAGGAGGGCATGAGTTGCAAATTATCAGAACCCGTTAAGGCTGGTGTCTGATCGATACAAATGACCTTGCCATCATCATCTACGTCCATCATCACAGATGCCCCTTCGCGTACCTTGCCTGTGAGGATCTCCTCGGCAAGGGAGTCTTCTAGTAAACGCATGATTGCTCTGCGTAAGGGTCTAGCGCCATAGCTGGGGTTATAGCCCTCCTGTACCAGTAGATCTCTAAAGCGATCGGTGACAGTCAGGACAATCTCTTTCTCCTTGAGTCGCTTGAATACCTCAGCCAGCATCAAGTCAGCAATTTCCTTGACCTCATCCTTATTCAGTTGTCTAAATACGATGATTTCATCAAGGCGATTGAGAAATTCTGGACGGAAGTATTGCTTCAGCTCTTCGTTAACTAAAGAGCGGATGCGGGTGTAGTGAGAATCTTCTTGATTTTCGGCAAAATCAAACCCGAGTCCACCGCCACCTTTTTCGATCACCTTAGACCCAATATTAGAGGTCATGATCAATAGGGTGTTCTTGAAGTCCACTGTCCGACCTTTAGAGTCAGTCAGGCGACCATCTTCGAGAATTTGTAGTAAGAGGTTAAATACGTCGGGGTGTGCTTTTTCAATTTCGTCAAATAGCACGACCGTATAAGGACGACGACGCACAGCTTCGGTAAGTTGACCGCCTTCGTTATAGCCAACATAGCCAGGAGGCGAACCAATCAGCTTAGAAACAGTGTGCCGCTCCATAAACTCCGACATATCCAAGCGGATCATCGCTTCTTCGGCACCAAAGAAGTAGGCAGCTAGGGCTTTGGTCAACTCTGTTTTACCCACACCTGTAGGACCAGAGAAGATAAAGCTAGCAATGGGACGGTTGGGATTTTTGAGACCTACACGGGCGCGACGGATAGCGCGCGAGATGGCGCGTACTGCCTCTTCTTGACCAATGAGACGTTGGTGCAGGGTGTCTTCCATCTGCATCAACTTCAAAGATTCAGACTCAGTCAGCTTGCTGACGGGCACGCCTGTCCAAGAGCTGACAATGTAGGCGATGTCCTCTTCGTCCACAATGGGCATTTCTTCGTCTTTGGTCGTTTCTGTCTTTTTGGTCTGGGTCAGGGTGCGGATTTGCTGTTTGATCTCGATTTCGCGATCGCGTAGCTCACCGGCGCGATCGAAGTCTTGAGATCTGACTGCTTCGTCTTTTTCCTTGAGCAATTGGCGTAGCTCTTTGTCTAGTTCCTTGGCAGCAGGTGGCAACTGTGAGTTGATCAGGCGGACTCTAGAGCCAGCTTCGTCGATCAAGTCGATCGCTTTGTCAGGCAAGAATCGATCGGAGATGTAGCGATCGGATAGCTTGGCAGCAGCAACTACAGCAGCATCAGAAATTTTGAGCTTGTGGTGTTGCTCGTAGCGTTCGCGCAGACCATAGAGGATCTCAATGGTTTCCTCGACACTGGGCTCGCCCACCTGTACGGGCTGGAATCGACGTTCGAGGGCAGCATCGCGTTCGATATGCTTGCGATATTCATCGAGCGTGGTTGCGCCGATGCACTGAAGTTCGCCTCTGGCTAGGGCAGGCTTAAGGATGTTGGCAGCATCGATCGCACCTTCTGCGGCTCCTGCACCGATCAGGGTATGCACTTCATCAATTACCAAGATCACATTTCCTGCCGTGCGAATCTCGTCCATGATTTTTTTGAGGCGTTCCTCAAATTCACCGCGATATTTTGTGCCTGCCACGAGCAAGCCAATATCTAGGGTCACGACGCGCTTGTCTTGCAAAATGTCAGGAATATCACCAGTGGTGATGCGCTGTGCCAAACCTTCAGCGATCGCAGTTTTACCAACCCCAGGTTCGCCAATTAAAACAGGGTTGTTTTTAGTACGCCGGCCGAGAATTTGAATTACCCGTTCGATCTCTTTCTGGCGACCTACAACTGGATCGAGTTTGCCTTCGGCTGCCATTTGGGTAAGGTTCGAGCCAAATTCATCAAGGGTGGGGGTCTTTGTACGACCTTGCGTGCCACCACCTGTAGATACTTCGGCGGTTTCACCAAGCATACGGATGACTTGTGTCCGCACCTTAGAAAGATCGACGCCTAGATTTTCCAGAACTCTGGCAGCAACGCCTTCACCTTCACGGATCAGTCCTAAAAGTAAATGCTCGGTACCAATATAGTTATGTCCTAGTTGTCTTGCTTCCTCTAGGGAAAGCTCAAGCACTCGTTTAGCCCGTGGGGTAAAAGGAATTTCCACAGCGACAAAACCAGAGCCACGCCCAATAATTTTTTCGACTTCGATGCGAGCATCCTTGAGGTTTACACCCATCGATTTTAGGACTTTGGCAGCAACGCCAGTTCCCTCTCCGATCAGGCCCAAAAGAATCTGCTCTGTCCCTACGAAGTTATGACCTAGGCGACGAGCTTCCTCTTGAGCCAGCATGATTACTTTAATTGCTTTCTCTGTAAAGCGTTCAAACATGGCGTTTCCCCATAATTTGCTGCGTTCTGGTTATGGTTAATACTAACACAGGCGAGATGGGTTTTCGCTTGTACGGGTTTTACACCAAAACGTGGGGATCAACCGCCCTTAGACGACATGATGCGATCGCAGGGCTCACACATTTGGCGGTAAATTTGGATCGACGCCTAAAGCCCGAAGTTGTGCCTCTAAGTCCAGAATTTTCTGTTCTGCTTGGGTTGCTCGATCTGCCTCCCGTTCGGCACGTTGTTTTTCTAGGCGAATTTGCCAATCGCGCTGGGCAGTGGCTTCTTGAAAATTGGGGACAACTTCACCCTGAGCTGTGAAATAACGAGCATATTCACCCGCAATGCCTAGATATAGCTGTAGTTGTTCGCTCCAGAGATAACCACGATTGTCAGGCTGGATCTCTTGATATTTGAGATCGATTAACCGAAATCATTTAAGCTCGCGCTTCGTTGGGCGGGGATCGCACCAAAAGTATTCAGGGGGATTTGTCCTCTCTACACCATATTTTGAGGGTTTTGTCCTTGCTGCCACTGACTAGCAGATCGCCATTGCCAACGGCGAGACAACTGACTGAATCTGTGTGCCCAGAAAGCATATCTAATTCTTTACCCGTACTGACTTGCCACAGTTTTAACGTTTTGTCCCAACTTCCACTAATTAATGTTTTACCATCGGGACTAAAAGCGATCGCTGAAACTGCCCAAGGATGTCCAGAGAGCGTGCGTAGAATTGTGCCATTTGCTACATTCCAAAGTTGGATTGTGTTGTCGTCGCCTCCCGTCGCCAAAAGTTCGCCATCGGGGCTAAACGCGATCGCGTTTACTGCCCAAGTGTGACCTTGTAGCGTTTGGATGAGCTGAAATCGCTCTAGATCCCATAGCTTTACGGTTCTATCGGTACTGGCGCTGGCAAGGATTGGGGCGGTCGGCGAAAAGGCGATCGCATTGACCGCAAGGTGATGTCCCGTAAGTGTGGCAATTAATTTCGCAGTTGGTGCAGTCAGACCTTGCTCGAATTCAAGCGACCATAGCTTAATCGTTTTATCCGCACTTCCACTCGCCAACCAGAGGCGATCGAAATTCATCTCGGCTTTAGTTGGGTATGCAAACGCTACAGCATTCACTGCATGGCTGTGTTCGGTAATCGTGAGTATTTCTTGCTGCGCCTCCAAGTCCCAGAGCTTGATGGTTTTATCTGCACTCCCACTCGCTAGAAATCTCGGATTTTTGGCTTTATGTAAATTCTCTTGTTCTCCTGTTTGAGGAATTTGTTCTGTAGGTGAATATTCTGTAGGTGAATATATAGATGCATAGCTAAGAGCCTTGACAAAATTGGTATGTCCAGTCAAGCAAGCGATTTGTTGTTGCGATCGCCAATCCCACAGACGAATCGTTTTGTCATCACTGGCACTAGCGATCGTATCTGGGGTGAGGATAACTACAGCATTCACGCTGGCAAAGAGTCCTTCATGTCCGATCAGGGTGCGATCGCATCGCCATTCAGATAATTTTTTCGCGGGTCGATCCATAGGTATAGGAGAGAATATCTGTTTCACACCAGACTTGATTCCCGATCGATTCATCAGTTTGAGGATAGCCGCAGCGGTGGAAAAGCGTTTGCTCAGGTCGGGCTGAATCATGCGATCGAGAATTTGACCGAGGAATTGTTCGAGTAAAGCTTGCTGCCTCAGGGGAAGGGATTCGGCTTGAGAATGCCAATAGGGTCGCCAGTTCCAACAGTTATCGACAAAATCAAACAGGCTAAAAGGGCGCATCCCTGTAAGTAAGTGAATGCAAGTAACGCCCAAACTATAAAGATCGCTAGCAAATACAGCTTCGCCTCTGACCTGCTCGGGAGCCGCATATTCTGGACTGCCGATCGCTTTTCCCTGTTGCGCCAACTTAAATTCTGAGACGAATTGAGCTGTACCAAAATCAACCAAGGCAAAGTCTTTCCATGTTGTGCGATCGCCAAGCGAAGTGGCAGAACGACAAATAATATTGCTCGGTTTTAAATCGCAGTGAATAATTTGATGGGCGTGAACGAACTGTAGGACGGGCAGAATTGCTTCTAGGATGCTCCATACTTGCAGGTTACTGAAAGTAGATGGTTCTGAATTCCCAAACTCCGAATTCTCGATTTCTGAAAGGGCGATCGCGAGATTTTTACCTTCAATATATTCATGCACTAAATAGAGATATCCTTCCATCTCAAAGCTATCGAGAAGAGTAGGAATTTGCGGATGTTCGCCCAGTTGCTTTATGCGGCAGTATGCATCCCGTAGGGAATCGCTTTCCTGTTGAAATCGTACTTTTATGCTTTCTGGGTTTTCTGGATTGAGGTTTTGTTGCCACAACTGTTTTACAACCACATACCTTTCAATATGCCGCTCATCCTGCTCAGAGGATTCCATAGAGAACTGGGAATCAATGGCAAGGAAAGTTCTGCTAAATCCTCCCTGACCTAAAACTTTTACTGCACGATAGCGATTCCCTTCGGGATGCATACTGCCGCGTAAAGTTAAGGTTGAACCACAATTCCTACAGAATGTTTCGCGATCAGGATTCTCAGGCTTTTGGCAATTGGGGTTAAAACAGTAAATAGACATGCATGAAGCCAATCGTTTAGAGTGTATTTTCAAGGCAGTTTGGCAGTCTAAGATTCAGCATCGGTTTTAAACTTAACTTCTTTCGAGATTAACTTTGATTGCTAAATCTAATAATCTATCAAGATTTTGATTGGCTATATCTAAACCGATCTCATCTAAATAGCGCTCGATAGGCAGTGGTAATTCAGTTGGGTTGCGGTTTGTTGGCGACCAGTAGGTAACTGTTCTTACATTCCTAAAATCCGAATCACAATTTAAGAACATCCTGCCAATACCTGAATTGCGATTAAATCGCAGAAAACTCTTGGGAATGGGCAACCAAAGGTGAAGTCTGAGGGAATTAGTTTTAATCAGCGTGCGAGGTGAAATACACTTTAGCTGACAACAAGGCTTCGTTTTCCCGCGCCCATAAAAGATATCTTTCCCTTCTTTTATTTCTCTGATACGGCGATCGCAACCCAGTATTTTTTCCCGCAGTTTCAAGATTTCTGTTTTAGCTGAAGGTGAGAGATCGTCTAGAACATTCATCAACATTCTTGAAGGCGGTTCTATATTGCGTTCGATTTGCTCGGAGGTTTCATCTCCTATCTCAATAAAAGGAATTGGTTCTTGGATCGTAATTTCTTTGCGACCTTCTAGATGAAGATGTAAATAGAAATGATTTGTTTGATTGAGAATTACAGATCGAATGAATTCGATCTGTAATAGATTGTAGCGACGGTCAATAAAATTATGTTTGTGGAAGTCCGGAGCGATGGCAATTAAACGAATGGGCTGGCTATAGTCTACTAAATCTTTAAAAGGTTGGTCAGTCTTTAATCCATGATAGTAACGAGTGAGTTGGTGGATGATATAGCGATCTTCGCAATTTTTTAGCTCTAAAACGACAAGTTGATTGTTGGCTGTTTTAGCCAGAATATCACAGTACTCTCCTTGGATTCCGTACTGACGTTTCAGTGGAATAAGATCTAAGGCAGTTTCTAAATGATTCCAAACGAAGTCCTCTAAAAGTCTTTCTTCTGAGAACTCCCAACCCTGTTCGATCTTTCTTAACACGCTCTTTAATCCTGTAATTCACTCTCATCAGCAATCAGTTCCATCCCTGCTGCCACAGGATCGAAATTCTCACTAAACTTTGTGTTTTTATTGTAATAGCAATACTTAAAACATCCAGAGGTATAAGTCGAGAACTTTAAATCTTGTAAGTCTGCATCTGAGTAATCCGCTCCCTGAGAGTTAAAATCACTAAGGGTTACTTTCTGAAGATTACTCTTATAAAAATTAGCGTGAGAAAAATTACCAGACAGGCAAGTCGAACTCAAATTAGATTAGAGTTGTTGGGAAATAAAAACAAGTTGTGGACAGGGTTTTCCTCTTCCCT
>NZ_JAZBJZ010000150.1:0-10410 GCF_036349135.1 Tumidithrix elongata BACA0141 | reverse complement strand
TTTATCTCCTTTTCTCTCTCATTTTACATAAATATTTCTTCCGCGTAAGGTGAGTGAATAAATTTGAAGAGAAAAATTATCTCACCCATTGGTAAAGCCAAGCCTTTGACTTTTTTGATTTGCGATTTTGGTTTCTGATCTAGGCCTTGATATAGGATTTAAATGGAGACTGACTTTCAGCAATCAATCTTTGCATTTGATAGGAACCATAAACTGGATTGAGTTGATAAGTACCATACAGCACCAATTCCAGAAAAAATCCATTTAAGCCTTGAATATCCTCAAGCCCTTCAACATACTTACAATTACTGATATTCCTATGTTTTTGCCTCCATTGTAGGTATTCCTGATAATTGCCAGTAATTACTAATGTTTGCACTGTTGCTTGCGAATCTTGGCGATCTAAACTCATAGATTTCAAACTAAATCCTTGCGATCGGAATGGGGGTGGGTGTTTAAACTTAATTTAATATGTTACAAAATCATAACTATTCTTAACATTAAACCAATATTCCTGAATCTACCAATAGACTCATCGCCTCAAAGCACGATTAACCCAAGCTTTTTGCGATTGCCAACCGAGCTTAGGCAAACATCTCTGCCAACATATGGTATAGACTGGGACTAGTTTTTTGCGGATTTTTCTAATGCGTTTGATGATGCGTTCTACCTTAAAGTTTTGGGTTTCTCTGTTTGCCACCTTAATGTTGCTGGTGTTTTCCGCAACGGCCTGCGCTTCTGCGGGGCAATCTGGCAGCGGACAATTAACCGACACAGAATTTGAGACAAAAGTGTTGGAGGTAATTCGTAAAAATCCTAAAGCAATCTTAGATTCGATCCAAGCCTACGACCAAGCGCAAAGACAGCAGCAGGCAAAGCTTCGCGATCAAGTTTTGCAACAAATCAAGCAAGAACCACGCTTAATAATTCGCAACTCACCTGTGATGGGTGCAACAGCTCAGAAAATCATACTCGCTGAATTTTCTGATTTTCAATGTCCTTTTTGCGCTAAAGCCCATGCCATTGTCAAAGAGTTTATGGCAAAGCATAAGGACGAAGTGACCTTGGTGTATAAGCAGTTCCCTCTCGTCCAGATCCATCCTCAGGCGTTACCCGCAGCGTTGGCATCATGGGCAGCAGGGCAACAGGGTAAATTTTGGGAATACCATGATGGCTTATTTGAGCAGCAAGAAAAACTAGATGAGTCGTTTTATCCAACCCTTGCCCAAAGCTTAAAGTTGGATGTTGATAAATTCAACCAAGACCGCAATAGCGAAGCTGCCAAAACGGCTGTCCAAAAAGACATGGAGCTAGGACAAAACCTTGGAATTCGGGGCACGCCTACCTTTATCTTTAACGGATTCCTATTTTCGGGTGTCGCTGAAGCCGCAGACCTAGAGTCCTATTTAGCGCAAATAAAGGCAGCTAAATAAATTAGCTAAAATTCAAAGAAAATTTGATGTTATCAAGTACTCAAGCCAGCTAGGGGAGATGGAGAGTCATGAAGCTTAGTTCTCCCCGTAATTTTTTTGTCTATGTTTCTGAGCATCCATGGTTGGGGGTTGCGGCGATCGCTTTGGTTGCCTTTACCACGAGATTTTGGCAGTTAGATCATCTAGAAAAGCCCGTATTTGATGAGGTTTACTATCCCAAGTTTGGGCTTGACTACCTCACAGGTGAGCCATTTTTTGATGCCCATCCGCCTTTGGGCAAATACATGATTGCTTTAGGGATTCAGCTATTTGGCTACAATCCCTTTGGGTTTCGCTGTATGTCAGCCCTAGCAGGGGCATTGGTTCCCCTGATTACCTATACCTTGGTCGCTCAGCTCAGCAATCGTCCTGTGTGGGCGTGGTTATCAGGTTGGTTTACGGCTTTAGATGGGCTGCTATTGGTGGAATCTCGCTATGGCTTGATCAATATCTACATCCTGTTATTTGGCATGCTGAGTCAGGTATGCATGGTATTAGCCCTCAAACGTTCTAGACAGCGATGGGCATGGGTATTGGCTACAGGTATGATGTTCGGAGCTGCCGTCAGCGTGAAATGGACGGGCTTGGGCTATGGGGTGGGGTTGGCAGCGATCGCACTGATAATTCGTTTAAAGTACAAGCAGTCCCTCAGTTGGGTGCAAGTCGGTTTGGGATTGGTGCTTTTGCCGCTTGGTTTCTACTGGTTGCAGTGGCAGCCCCATTTACAACTCAACCCAACCATGGATCTGTTCGAGCAACATCGACAGATTTTTGGCTTTCATCAAAATTTAGGCGTGGGGGCAAAAGAACCGATTCATCCCTATTGCTCGGCATGGTGGACTTGGATTTGGCTGATCCGCCCAGTGGCTTACTTTTACGAGACTAGAGCCAACGGTGAGATCGTTGAGTTTGTGCATGGCATGGGCAACCCTTTTTTATACTGGTTTGGCGCGATCGCCATACTTTTGTGCGGTTTGACTTTAGTACTAGCGATTAGTCCACTCCTGCAAAGGTATCTACACAATGTTTTACAAAGTGTGACAACGCAAAAGACCCAATTAGTGCGTCAACTTTCTCAAGAATTATCTCAGCAAATTTTTCAGCGATTTTCTCGGCAATTCGTTCAAGGTCGGATCGCAAATTTTCCTTGGATGGCGTTTTACGTTGTCGTAAGTTTTTTAGGAAACTGGTTACCCTGGAGCCTCAGCCGTCGCTGTACGTTTTTGTACCACTATATGCCTGCTTCTGTGTTTGCTTTTATGGCGATCGCGCTGGTGGTTGAGTGGTGTTGGCAGCAACAGCATGAATTTTTTAGAGCGGTTGGGATGACGACTGCGATCGCGATCGCGGGATCTTTTCTATTTTGGTTGCCAATTTATATCGGTTTACCGATCTCGTCGGTACATTTTCACATGCTAATGTGGTTTGCTAGTTGGACGTAACTTTTATGAGACTTACTTTTTGTACTAGCAAATTCTTGCAAGCCAAGATTAAAAAAATCTGAAGCGATGTAAGCTAGGATATCTCAAGGGTTTAACAACTCCACCGCCGTGATTCAGTGATTATGCAAAACTTTCGCAACTACTACGAAATTTTAGGTATACCTAAGACCGCCTCAGTCGATGAAATCAAGAGGGCATATCGTAAGTTAGCTCGTAAGTATCACCCTGACCTTAACCCGGGCGATAAGTCTGCGGAAGAACGCTTTAAAGATATTGGTGAGGCCTATGAGGTCTTATCCGATCCATCTCGACGACAGCAGTACGATCAATTTGGGCAGTTTTGGAAACAGGGTGGTTTTCAAGGGGGAAATCGAGCTGCTTCGAGTGCGCCCCGCCAAGAAACCTATAACCCCGACTTCGAGCGCAACTATTCGGGCGATGTTGACTTTAGCCAATTTAGCGACTTCCAAGAATTTGTCGATCAGCTTTTAGGTAAGTTTCGCACGACCGAAGGTCGTCCCCCCGATCCAAGTTATAGCTATCGCACGAATACACAGGCTCCCCCACGTCCTGCGGCGCGGCGCGACTCTGAAGCTTTATTAGAACTTCCATTAGAGCGTGCCTATGTGGGTGGGCGCGAACGCATTCGGCTAGAAGATGGGCGATCGCTTGAGGTCAATATGCCCGCAGGCGTTCTGTCTGGGCAAAGGATTCGCCTCAAGGGGCAAGGACCTTCGGGGGGAGACCTATATCTCAAAATCAGCCTTAAAACGCATCCCTTCTTTACCCTCGAAGGTTCGGATGTGCGCTGCCAACTTCCCATTTCACCGAGCGAATCTGTTCTGGGCATCCAAGTAGAAGTGCCCACCCTAAGCGGAGCGGTCAAGCTCACGATTCCCCCCGGAGTTAAATCAGGTCAGCAACTGAGACTTACGGGTAAAGGATTTCCCAAAGATGGTCGGGGCTTTGGCGATCAGTATGTGGAGGTGCAAATTGTGGTTCCCAAAAATCCCTCTAACCGCGAACGCGAACTGTACGAACAACTGCTAAAAGTTCAGTCTTTCGATCCGCGTGAGAATCTCACTAAGGCAAAATAAGGGACAAAATAAGGATTCTATGCTATGACGACGATCAATCTTAACTTGGCTTGTATTGAAGCGATCGATATCACTCCAGCAAAGCTAGTCATAGATAAAATTCTCGAACAGTTGGCGAGTAATTCTGACGATCCTGCGATTTCAGAACCCCAGTTGCAATTTGAGATTCTGTATCCGCGAGAGCTAGGCGATCCACGCGAACTTTCAGAAATTCCTGAAGTTCGTCTCTGGTTCGTGCGTCTTGATGCCCTGTATCCTTGGTTGCCCTATATCCTTGACTGGCGTAGTGGCGAACTCACCCGCTACGCTGCCATGCTCGTACCGCATCAGTTCAGCAGTACCGATGGCATTGTTTTCAATCCAGAGGCATTGGAGCTTTTTGTGATGCATAAGGTGTTTAGTATTTCGCTCTGGCTGAAGCAACGCGGCATTTTTAACACGGCAAAGCTACAACAAATGACGCAAAGCCTCGGCTATGAAATCGATCGCGAATTTTTTAATCTCTTGTGATTTTTCAATTTGCCTATCTAGCCTATCTATTAGAGGATTTGTGTTGCAAGCCAGTAGATTAGGGGTGCGATTGCGATCGCGGGCAGAAAAGAAGAAACTCTAATTTTGGTTGCGCCCGTCGCAAGCTCTAATAGGTTTAAACTCAAGCCCAAGAGCAAAATGCCACCTACACCTGTAATCAGAAGTACGGGGGGAGCATTCGCAGGGTCGGGGAGTGCCTGTGCCAAGCCCCCTGCTAACAGGGACAGACCACCTTGATAGAGAAATACGGGTAATGCCGAGAAACCCACACCGATGCCGTAGCTACTGGCAAAAGCGATGGAAATGAATCCATCCAGAGCGGCTTTAAGCACTAGCAGATTGCTGTCTCCTGTGAGTCCATTGTTGAGGCTCCCGATAATCGCCATAGGCCCAATGCAAAAGAGCAAACTGGCAATCACAAAACCTTCAGTAAATTTTCCACTGCCTTTAAATTTGGCTTTTAGCCAATCTCCTATATATTCCAAATGCTGCTCAATTTGCCACCATTCCCCTAAAATGCCACCAATCGCGAGGGCTGCCAAACCAATCAAGATGCCATCGATTTTGCCAATTTTGACCTTGAGCAGACTACTTGCCATATTGAGGCTGATAAAGAGAACGATCAGTCCTGTGGATTGCGTAAATATATACTTCATATTTGACAGCAATCGCCCTCGCAGTACCAGTCCGCTAAAGGTTCCGATCGCGATTGCAAGGGTATTTACCCATGTTCCACTGGTTTTTGCCCAAAAATCTAACATGGATATTTTTTCCAGAAACCTCTTACCTGCTCAACCATGTTCCAATACTTTTCTTGTCGCTTCAGCATCCAGAGGTTTGGAAAATAGATACCCTTGACCAAATTCACAATTTAACGCTTTGATTTGCGCCAACTGCTCGGGCGTTTCGACCCCCTCTGCGGTCGTACCTAGCCCCAAACTGTTAGCCAATGCCACGATCGCTCGAATAATCTCAGTGTTCTCACCATGTTCGCCAATTCTCATGACAAAGGAGCGATCGATCTTGAGGCGATCGATCGGCAAGCGATGGAGATAACTTAAAGAAGAATAACCCGTACCAAAATCATCAATGCTTAACTGAATGTGCCGATTTTGCAGTTGCTCGATGATTTTACTAGCAAATTCGGCATTGCCCATAATGTCACTTTCGGTAATTTCCAGCCTTAAATTCTGACCTTGGATTCCCGTTTCCTGAAGGATATTGTCGATTTGCTCCAACAGATCGAAGCTCATAAAGTGCTTGACCGAAAGATTTACGCTCATGGTTAAAGACTGAGCGACTAAACCTTCATCTTGCCAAACGAGAAGTTGACGACAGGCTTGGCGCATGATGCAGAGATCGATTGCCATAATTAACCCAGTCTCTTCGGCGATCGGAATAAATTTGCCAGGAGGAATCAGTCCTTGCTCTGGGTGAACCCAACGCGCTAGTGCCTCAAATCCCACAATTTGGTTGGTGGTTAAGGAAATGATCGGCTGGTAATGGGTGATAAACTCATCCCTTACCAAGGCTTTTCTCAAGTCAGTTTCTAATTGCAAGCTGGTAAAGGCGCGTTGATGCATCGTGGGCTCGAATACCTGATAGCAGGCTTTGCCATTTGCCTTAGCGCGGTACATGGCGGTATCGGCATCTCGTAAAATATGTTCGGGCTGTTCGTAACTTTCGCTTCCCAGTACAATCCCAATACTGACATTCGTGAATACTTGGTATTCACCGAGCTGAAAAGGTGTTGCTAATTCTCGATGGATGTCTTTGGCAATTTGGGTAGCGTCAGCAAGACCTTCAATGTTCTTAAGCAAAATTGTAAATTCGTCTCCACCGAGGCGGCAAAAGGTCGCGCCGGGGCGCAAACATAGCTCGATACGGCGGGAAATAGAAACCAGCAGTTGATCGCCAACCAGATGTCCGAGAGAGTCGTTAATCGACTGGAAGCGATCGCAGTCTAAGAAGAGTACGGCAAAACAATGATTGGGCTGCTGCTTGACCTGTTTGAGCATTTGCTCTAAGGACTTCATAAACCAAGCTCGATTTGGCAGCCCTGTAAGCACATCATGCAGAGCTACATGCAGCAGTTTCTCCTGTGCTTGCAGGCGTTCGGCAATCTCGTGTTCCAGTTGGGAAGTTCGTTGGCGAACCCGTTGTTCGAGTTCGGAATTGAGTTGATGAATCTCTTTTTGCGCGGCTCTCAGGCTCAAATGGGTTTGAATACGAGCCAAAACTTCTTCTAACTGAAATGGTTTGGTGATGTAATCAACCCCCCCAACGCTAAAGGCTTTGACTTTATCTAGAACTTCATCTAGGGCACTCAGAAAGATTACAGGGATGTCGCGGGTTTTTGCATTGGCTTTTAGATGCTGGCAAACTTCGTAACCATCGATATTTGGCATCATAATGTCGAGCAAAATTAAATCTGGCTGGGCTGCCTGCGCCACGGTCAATGCCATCGCCCCTTCCATGACACTGCGTACCTTATAGCCCTGCTCGGTCAAGGTTGTCGATAAAAACCGCAAGTTGTTTGGCGTATCATCCACAATTAGAATGTCACCGTTGTATTTGCTAGCCATTCTGAGTTACTACCCGTAAAGTTTTGGTCTAAAGCTTCCCTACTGACTAGTTATTTGCCGCCGATCCGTTGTTGGTAAGAGCCTCTTGAGCCAAAACCATGATTTGATTGTAACAAAAATTATCAATAAAACTGGTTAATGCATTGCTAAAACCAATATTTTTTTCAGGAATTGCACGGGCTAGTTCGGTGATTAAGTCGTTGTCAGCCAGCATCGCCGCTTGATGGAGTCGTTCGATCCAATCACGGGGCATTAGGGATAGGGCTGTTTTGAAGTCAGCATCCGATATGACCACATCGGCGATTTCTCTCGATGGGCTAGAGGCATCCATTTCATCTTTGTATAGATAGCGCACTCCCAAATATTCCGTTAACTTATCAAAAATTACCGCTTCGCGAAACGGTTTCCGCACAAAGTCATCGCAGCCGGCAGATAGAACGATCGCTTTTTCTTCTTCTAAAGCGCTAGCAGTCAAGGCAATAATGACTGTGGCTTGACCTTTTAAGTGGGACTTGATTTGCCTGGTCGCTTCGTATCCATCCATAACAGGCATTCGCATATCCATCCAGATTAAGTGCGGTTGCCACTGTTCCCAGATCGCGATCGCTTGCGCGCCATTCTCTGCTTCTTGCACTTGAAAGCCAATAGATTCCAGTAGCTTAACGAGAAAATACCGACTTTGCCAGCGATCCTCCACCACTAAGAGCCGATATTCTGGTTGGTTGGGTGCTAAACCGATGACTTGCCGATCGCCCGATCTCGCCGATTGCATCTTTGCTTCGGTAACATTGACTGGAAAGCAGACTTGAAAGATACTCCCCTCACCTAGCTTACTGCTGACGGTAAGCTTCCCACCCATCAGCTGCACAAATTTACGACTGATGGGCAGTCCTAAACCAGTTCCTTCTATTGCTTGTTTGCCGATTTCCGTCTGTTCAAATGCCTCAAACACCTGTTCTAACTTATCTGTGGGAATGCCATCGCCCGTGTCTGCTACCTCAAAGAGCAACATCGTCTTGGTTTCGGAGTTGAAAGATTCTAGGTCGCTAGAGGGGGGGATCGCTTCAATCGATAGCATCACCGTGCCGCGATCGGTAAATTTAATTGCATTACTGAGCAGATTGATTAAAATCTGGCGCAGTTTGCCTTCATCGGACATAATCCATTGCGGAACCGTTGGCGATCGCTCGAAAATCAACTGTAATGCCTTCTCCTTAGCTCTGATTTGAAACATCTCTTCAAGGATATTCAACAGGTGATAGAGATCGAAACTCGTTTCATTCAGCGTAATTCGACCTGCTTCAATTTTTGCCATATCCAAAACATCGTTGATTAATTCCAGTAGATGTTCTCCACTGTTATGTACGATTTTTAGATAAGAACGATGGCTTTCCTTGAGGGATAGATCCCGCGCCATCAGTTGCGTGAATCCAAGAATGGCATTGAGGGGGGTTCGCAGTTCGTGACTCATGTTTGCGAGAAATTGGCTTTTCGCTTGACTAGCAGCCTCGGCTGCCTGTTTTGCCTGTTTGATTTCTTGTTCGGCTTGCCTGCGATCGGTAATGTCACGCGCCACCCAAATTACTGTTTCATCATCGATCGGAGAAATCCTCGCATTCAACCAAACCTCACGATCGGCATTGAGGCGACTATACTCAATATTTAGGGTTTTCTGGGTTTTTAAGCATTGTTGAATGGAACTTACAAATTGCGTAGCCTGTTCTGAAGAGAAGATGTCTGCGGGATTCTTGCCAATCATGTCGTTGAAAGTTCGGAATCCGAGTTGTCGCTCAGTAGAGGGGATTTTGAGCACCCGTCCGTCAGCATCGAGAACGAGGATCAAGTCATCCATAGCGGCAAATAGGGCGCGCATTTCCGCATTTGCGGCTTGGATGGTTGCTTCTGCTTGTTTGCGATCGATTCCCAACGCGATCGCATTGGTTACAGACTCCATTTCCTTGAGCGTTGTATTGCTTAATGGGCATCGAGCAAAAACGGTCATGACCCCAACGATACGTTCTTTTACCATCAGGGGATATCCTGCAAAAGATACTAGGTTTTCTTGTAGCATCCATTCCTTGTTAAGAATATTCTGCTCGTTGAGCAGATCGTTGGTCAAGTATGGTTGACGAGCTTGAGCGATTAGACCGACCTTGTATTGACCTACTGGAATGTGCCTGTGAGTCATCTCTATATGATACAGCCCAGCACTGGCTTGCAATTCCAAGACACTCTCAGTTTCATCGAGCGTCCAAATTTGGGCGAGGGCAATATTCAAATGTCGCCATAGAGATTCAACACAACCATCGAGCAGTTCAGCTAAGGAATCAGCATGGCTCTGCATCGAGCCAAGTTCTGCCATTAAGATCGATAGGTGAACCCGCTCTAAAAGATCGGCTTCCACTTGCTTGCGATCGCTAATATCAAAGATCGCGCCATCAAGCCAAAGCAAGTTGCCATCTTGTGTGAATATCCCTTGCCCTTTTTCATAGAACCAACGGATCTTACCATTAGCATCATTGATGCGGTATTCAAGAATATAGGGCTGCTTGAGTGCAACACCCTCACCAACAATTCGTCCCACCATCTGTTGGTCTTCTGGATGGATAATGCTTGCCCAACTTCGTACTTGATTGCCAATAAAATCTTCAGCTTGATAGCCCGTGGCTTCCAAAACGGCACCGCTAATAAATTCCATCGTCCAGTCAGGATCGCAGGCGCAGCGATAGACTATCCCGGGGATATTGGCAACAAGGGTTCTAAACCGCTCTTCGCTACGGCTTAAAGCGGCTTCTATCTGTTTGCGATCGGTAATATCGTTATGCAGTGTAAGAACGCAGGCTTCTCCATTGATTTCAACGATTTCAGCCGAGACCAAAATTGTCGCGATTTCTTGCGATTTCTTGCGATAGTTAAATTCAAAGTTGTAAAACGCGCCTTTTTCATCTAAAGCTTGGGAAAAACGAACTAGATCTTCGGGCTTATACCAAAGGGGTAGTTCTTCAACTCTCTTCCCGATCAATTCTTCTAATGCATAACCTGTATAGAACAAGTAGCTCTGATTGACTTTGACGACTCGTCTGTTGGCGCGATTGGAAATCGAGATCGGGTATGGAGAAGCCCAGAATATTTTAGAGAAAAGTTCCTCGGATACCCGTAATGCCGATGTGCGTTCCTCAATTTGTTGTTCTAGGTTCTGATTGACGCTCTCTAGTTCTGCAAAAGACTGCTTTAGGGCACCTCTAAAAATCAGTCAGAGACGAAAAACGAAAATAAAAAGAGA
>NZ_JAZBJZ010000149.1:0-10990 GCF_036349135.1 Tumidithrix elongata BACA0141 | reverse complement strand
ACATCTCGCCTTCTAACTGTTTTGTTATTATCTATTATTTCCAAACAAGTCTAATTTTTAACGATATAAATTGAAGCTTTTTCCGTAAGATGTCCATAATCAAGTGTGATTAAGTCATTTGGGAAGTTTTTCCCTACCATTGTCAAACATCCATACTGGTCACATAAATTATCTACGATTGGGATGTAATAAACTCCAGACTTCCACTTTTCTGCTTTTAGGATGGAATCGACTTTAATCGAGTCTTCATCGAGCCCAACCTTAGAGCGCTCTGCTATATAATTCCTCCTCATTAACGAGCGTTCTAAAACCTCACGAAGTGAAGGCTTCCAAGTTGGGACTTGACCGATAACAATAATATGTTTCAGCCCAGATACTTTTAGTTGGTTGATGTTCTCAACAAAATCACTTATAAAATTGGGATAACTCCATCCATCTTGTAATGCATAGGCAAGATAGTAAGCATCAACAAGGAGTATATCAGGTTTGGCTTCTCTTATTTTACTGAAGATGTATGCGTTTATCCTCTGACATCTATCTGTCGAATCGGTATGATTTCTATAGTTCAAGTTCTCAATCATTGGAATGCAATATCCTGCCATCAAACGTCCAATGTTTGTTCTCTCCTCAAAGTCATGATAAACACCTGGGAAAATCGATGCTGCATGAGAATCCCCGACCAAGAGCATGTAAGGCTTTCCATTTACTGGGTTATTTAAACAGTTATTCTTTTCGTATTCCCTCAACTCATCGACAGCATCTTCAGTCACAAAAAAGCACTTTGAGCTTTTAGCAGCAATATCAAATGTATTGCTAAATGATTTCATCTTTTGGGCATATCCTTCCAAGGCTGGAAATCTTTTTTCAAAGCCGTTGGTATGACCGATGTAAAGCCCTAAAAAAACTACAAGCAATAAGCCAGTACAAAGTAATGAGGTTATAGCAACTCGCTTTCTACTAAAAATTGATTGGACACTCTTTTCTACTAAAAAATAAGTCAGCATGGCAAGAGTGACAGTTATTGCTATGCAAATCAGCCTGACCTCTATGGAGAGCGTGTCATAACTGATAATCCTCGCAAAAGCTAGTACAGGCCAATGCCAAAGATAGAGGGGATAACTCACCAAGCCTACAAACACAATGTACCTATTCCCAAGCAGATTTCTATTTATCCAAGAATCGCTTCCTGCTGCCAGCAGTAACATAGTTGAAACAATTGGAACAAGGGCACAAACCCCTGGATAGGGCAACTCTTTATTAAATCCAAAGATGCAAACTAGAAGACCTGCAAATCCCACTATAGAGAGTATGTCTTGGCAAGAAAATCTGCCTAGATATATTTTGTTCTGGACGGGTAAATTTTCTTGCTTTCTATCCAAATCGATCAGTAAACCACCTGCTAATATCTCCCAAAATCGCGAGAAGGGTAAATAGTAATTGCCATAGGGATACAGTCCAATCGAGAATATATTCCACAGAAATGTGGTCCATATATTCCAAGAGAATGAAACTGCAATAACTCCCAAAGCTATCCACTTCAGGCTAATTTTTTTTCTCCAGCATACAAAAAGAATTACGGGCCAGAGCAAATAGAATTGTTCTTCCACTCCTAAAGACCAGAGATTTAAGAGAGGCTTTAAATCTGACGAACTATCAAAATAGCCACTTTCATTCGCTAGAATAATATTCGAGCCGAATAATGCGCCTGCGGTTATATGCTTCCCAAGAAACACGTACTCCGTTGGCGTTAGGAATAACCATCCCGCAAACCATGTAGCAATTAAAACAACGATTAAAGCTGGAAAAATTCTTCTTATTCTGCGAGCATAAAAATCCTTGAAACTAAAGGTTCTATCTTTCAAGCTTTTTACAATAATTCCCGTGATCAAATAGCCAGAAATAACAAAAAATATATCCACCCCAACAAAGCCTCCCTTTGCTAAGAGTGGAAACGCATGAAAAATTATAACCGCAATGACTGCTAATGCTCTAATACCATCTATATCCGGTCTATAGTTTAATTTTGATGGTGACATCGTTATCCTTGTAAATTTGAAGACCTCATTGCGAAGAGGCTTACGACTTACTGATGGAACGTGAGATTAGTGGCTAAAGCTACTTCTGCCTGTTGCCAAAGCACGCGATAGAGTTGCAGAGGTTGATCTTTCCCCTTAACCATGACTGGTTCGATTTTCTCTGTGGGAATATCGAGGTGGGATATTTGGGCTAAAGTAGATTCTGAAATTAGAACCTCTCCCGCTTTGGCAGCATTACAGATCCGACTTGCCACATTCATCGTGTCCCCAATATTTGTATATTGAATCAACTTATCAGAACCAATATTTCCCGCCGCAACTTTACCCGTATTCAATCCAATATGAATTTGAATGTGTAAATTGCGCCCCTGTTGCAACCACTGTTCGTTTAAGTGGGTCATTGCCCATTGCATTGCGATCGCGGCATGAACTGCCTGAACCGCATCATCATCGCGACGATAGGGCGAACCCCAAACTGCTAACAGGGCATCGGCAATATATTTCTCTAACGTTCCTTCATAGCGGAATACAATGTCTTCTACCATGATCTTAAAGTATTCATTCAGAATCTCTAGAACTTGCCGAGGTTCCAACTGCGAAGACATTTCCGTAAATCCGCTAATGTCAGAGAACAGAGCCGTTACTTCGGTTTCCACAATCTTTAAGTCACCACCCTCTTCGATTTTCTGACTGACAGCCTGTGGGAAAAATCGCTCTAGCCTTGCCCTGCGAATTACTTCCGTTTGCATGCGCTTATAGAGACTGGCATTTTCGATCGCGATCGCGGCTTGGTTGGCAAGACTGGTGAGGAATTCTAAATCTTCCTTATGATAAACATTGGACATGGAAAGATTATCAACATACAAAACCCCAATACATTTGTCTCTAGGCTTTAAAGGCACGCACATGGCGGCTTGAATTGCCTGTTGAATAATCGACATGGCGCTGTCAAATCGCTTATCAATACAGGCATCATCGGTGAGAATGGCATCACCATATTTATGCACAAAACTGGTAATGCGCTTACTGTAAAACTCATAGTCAGCCGAAATACCCGCCTTGGTTTTCAGGGCTTTAGGTTCGAGTTCTTGGGTGGCTTCATTAAAAATCAACAGAACGGCGCGATCGACATTCATAATCTCAAACAGTAAGTTGAGAATCTTTTCAGGTAGAACATCAAAGGCTTGGGGCGAAGCCAACTCTTGGCTGACTTCCAACAGGATTTTTAGCTTGTTCGCCGTGCGTTGACTATCATCTTCGGGAAGTCTTAAAACCGAACCCGTATCGCGTTGAAGTGCGCTGTCGTGCTTGATTAAATCGCGGAGAGGCGTGCGGGGCTTTTCGGGGGAAACCCGCATCAAGATCGATAAGCCCGAATTTGCACTAGCACTGGTTTGCGGATTTGAGGGGGGCTTAGCCCGACTCATGACAAATTTAAATATGACACTGCCAAACTGAATAGAATCGCCCTCTTGCAGTTTGTGCTGCGTAATCTTGACACTATTCACAAATGTGCCGTTACTGCTGTTGAGATCGGTGAGATAGACTCCAGAATCCGTCAAATTAATCTCGGCATGGTGACGCGAGAGGCTTCTAGCATCATCTTCAACCACGATATTGTTTTCTAACCCCCGTCCAATACTATTTGTCCCGAATCTCAACTCACAGACTCTTTCGGTGGGAGTTTCTGGATTCTGAATGATGTATGGCATATTTCAAAAGCCTCTGGCAGTCCAAATTTATTGTAAGTGCATCGTTTTACCGAATTGCTGGCAAATTGCTGGCAAATTACATACCCAATTTTGCGATGCCTATGTAAAGATCGTATAGATTCAATAGACTCGTCAATAGATAATGAGTTTCTTGAATGCGATCGCAATGCTAGTTGCAATACAAATGCAAGCGTTGGCTTTGCCTATCATACTTAATGTTTAAAATTACCACTAACTATACGCAGATCCATGTCTCCAATCGCCCTTGAACCACCCATCGTAGACATACAAAATAGCACATCAGAGTTTGACCAATATGTCATGAATACCTATGCGCGGTTTCCGATCGCGTTGGTGCGAGGCGCAGGTTGTCGCGTTTGGGACAGCACTGGTAAAGAATATTTAGATTTTGTCGCAGGCATTGCCACCTGTACCTTGGGACACGCGCATCCCGCAATGGTTAAAGCAGTGACCGAGCAAATTCAGACCCTGCACCATGTTTCTAATCTGTTTTATTTGCCCGCTCAAGGCGAACTCGCCAAATGGTTAGTGCAAAATTCCTGTGCTGACAAAGCGTTCTTCTGTAACTCTGGGGCGGAGGCGAATGAGGGTGCAATCAAGCTGGCGCGTAAATATGCCCATGTCAAACTGGGAATCGAAGATCCGCTGATCTTGACCGCCAATGCTAGTTTTCACGGTCGCACCCTTGCCACAATTACAGCCACGGGGCAGCCCAAATATCAAAAAAACTTTACCCCCCTCGTTTCGGGATTTGACTACGTTCCCTATAACGACATTGCCGCGTTAGAAGCAGCCGTTGCCAAGTATGAGGGGCGGTTATGTGCGGTGATGCTAGAAGCACTGCAAGGTGAAGGTGGCGTGCGTCCGGGCGATCGCGCTTATTTCCAAAGAGTGCGCGAGATTTGCGACCAAAAGAATATCCTGCTGATCCTCGATGAAGTCCAAGTGGGCATGGGACGCAGTGGCAAACTCTGGGGCTATGAAAACCTCGGGATCGAACCCGATATCTTTACCTCTGCCAAGGGGTTGGGCGGTGGCATTCCGATTGGGGCAATGATGTGTAAGAGTTCCTGCGATCTATTTGAACCCGGCGATCATGCTAGTACCTTTGGGGGCAATCCCTTTGCCTGCACGGTAGCGCTGGCAGTTTGCAAAACCCTCACCGACGAAGACCTTGTTACCAATGCGAAAGAACGGGGCGAACAACTCCAAAAGGGCTTACGTGCGATCGCGCAAGACTATCCCGATCTGATCGAGCAAGTACGCGGTTGGGGATTAATTGAAGGATTGGTACTGGCTGAGTCAGCGGCTTTGACCTCCCGCGATGTCGTGCAAGCCTGTATCGATCGGGGCTTAATGCTGGTTCCCGCTGGACCTAAGGTCGTGCGATTTGTGCCGCCTTTGATCGTTTCTGCGGAGGAAATCGACCAAGCGATCGCCACGATCGCCGCATCGCTGGCATCATTAAACTCGTAATGTACTTCGGGATTAAAGATCGCCTGTGACTGAATTCTCATCTCCCCTGTTTGTGTTGGCTTCTGGTTCGCCAACCCGCAAACAGTTGCTTGAAAATGCTGGCATTCATCCTGTCGTGTGTGTCAGCAATTTTGACGAATCTCAAGTTACGCTTACCGATCCTGCGGAATTGGTACAGGTTTTGGCTCGCAGTAAAGCCGAGTCAGTGGTATCGCAATTTGCAGGCAAACACGCCCTGATTATGGGCTGTGACTCTGTGCTGAGCGTGGATGGCGAGATCTATGGCAAGCCCGAAAATCGAGCCAAGGCGATCGCCATGTGGCAAAAAATGCGCGGCTATAAGGGCGAACTCTATACAGGGCATAGTCTGATTGACGTACAGCGCCAACGCACGTTCGTGCGCTATGCCCTCACAACCGTATACTTCGCCGATGCTACAGATTTGGAAATCAGCAGCTATGTCGATACGGGCGAACCCCTTGCCTGTGCGGGTTGCTTTGCCCTAGAGCGATTGGGTGGTCTGCTCGTCGAAAGACTAGAAGGCTGTCACACCAATGTCTTGGGTCTAAGCCTGCCACTTTTGCGACAAATGCTGCGATCGCTGGGCTATAGCCTTCAATTTGAAGCTCAGGGAACGGTAATTCGCCGACACCCTCTATAGACCATTGATCGCTCGTTGCAATGTCGATAGGGATAAATTGAAACCCGTAATGGCTTGGAGTCGATTGACATCCGCTTGGGTGAGCGCTACTTCGGCATTAATTACCTCTAGTTGCGTTCCTACACCCGCTGTGAGCCTCAGTCTTGCCAGTCGCAAGGCTTCGTTTGCTTGGGTTAACGCACGGGTAGCCGTTGTAATTTGCTCGCGACTTTTTAGCAAGGTAATGTAAGCTTGCTCGACATCAAACCGAATCTGTCTTGCCGTCTGCTCAAATTGACTTTCGGCAAGGGCTTGATCGGCTTTAAACTGATCGGCTTGGGCTTGGGCTTTGCCACCATCAAAGAGACTCCATTGCACTGTTGCACCTAGTTGATACCCTAGAGCAACTCCTCCAATTTGATTAAAATTATCCGCAGCATTCAAATTCGCTGACAGATTTACTTGAGGACCAAGGGTAGCAAAAGCAGCCACAATGCGATCGCGTGCAACTTCTCGCTGCAATTTCAAAATATCTAAATCAGAACGATTGCGCACTGCCAAAATAATCGTATCTTCGAGCGTGGGTTTCCAGTCTTGCGCTGGTTCAATCTTGTCAGCAGCACTAAGATCGAGCGTCGCAGGATATTCTAGTTGCCTAGACATATCACGACGGGCAATCAACTGATTAGCTCTAGCATTTAATAAATTTTGCTGAGCATTAGCAAGCTGTACCTCTGATTGCAAGACATCAAATTTTGTACCCGCCCCAGCTCTTTCAAGTGCCTGTGTATCCTTAAGACTACGCTCGGCATTCTCAACAGCTTTGAGTTGAATCCGAACATTTTCATCGGTGTTTTGCAACTGGTAGTAAGCAGTGGCAATATTTAACCTTACAACTTGGGTAATGCGATTGAGATCGGCTTCTTTAATTCTGAGTAAATTTTCGGCTGCTCGAATATTGGCATCTACAAGCCCAGAATTAAAAATGTTATATTGCACACCCACTGTCCCAGTTACAGGTTGAGTAATCGTGTTAGCTGGTGGGGTTAAAAATGGTGCCGCTACATTCCCTAGGCGAACTTGAGCTGAGTCTGTAAAGTTGTATTGCAAAGTAGCATCGATTGTAGGCAGTTTTGCCGCCTCTTGTTCTCGCAATGCCGCTCTAGCTCTATCGACAGCAATACGAGCTTGAATAATATCCCGATTGGTTTTATTTGCCAGTTCGATCGCTTCGTTGAGGGAAATCGGCTTGGTGCGATCTAATTTCACCTGACTGGGTGTGGTTGGCACAACTAATGTTTGAGCTGGCTCTAAAGCAAGGGATGAAGTGGGTAGCTGCGCTGCATGAGTCTCCGAGCCACTCGTAACCGTTGCAGGTTGGGGCGTTGGTTCGATCTTTGTCTGCGTTGAAGTAGCTGGGGCAGGGGTTGCCGCAGTCGTCGTAGGTTTCGCCACAGGTTTAGACTCAGGTGCTTTGAGATCGGATAGCTTTTGCTCTGTCTGTACAGGCAATTTCGGCTCCAAAGCAGCAGGAGTTAACGCAGGCTTGGTTTCTGGAGCAGCGATCGCCGACGAACTTGCGGGTACTTTGACACTGGTTTCTTCACTGATAGGTTTAGAGGCAATGGGTTTAGGTACGGCGGAACGAAGCCCTAAAGGAAGCATTACTGGTTTCTTCACCGTAGGTTTGGCATCAGCATCTCTAACTTCAGGCTTGCCACTTTCGGTTGGTTTGGCAGTGGTTTCGGTAGGCAGATCGGATGCTGGCTCTAGCGCAACCTTGGTCGTAGGCTGAGTAGAGGTATTAATTTCTCTCAGCCCATTCCCTTGTAATGGGCTTAAGTTGACAGAGGTAGGCTTTGCCGCTGGTTCCGATGGTTTTGCGGCTTGTGGCTCTGATGGCTTGACCTGCGATCTTTGGCTCGGACGAATGAGCAAAGCAGGCTTGGGCTTAGCGATCGTAACCTCTGCCACAGGAGGCATAGCCGTGCTTGAGGAACTATGAGTTTCTAAGGTGTCTGGCTCTTGGGCGGTAAAGTAGCTGGGCTTGCTGGATAGTTGAATTTCTCTCAGCGGCAACGAAGCTAAGATTGTTTCAGGTGTTTTTGTCCGCAGCCGATCGGTGGGTAAAGAATTGCGATTAGCGACGGGAACGATCGCACCTGTCACTTTGGTATTACTTCTATTTTCCAGCGGTACTTGAGTGCCAGTAGTTAAGTTTGTGGAAGGGGTTTGAGCCGAATTATCCGTGATTTGACTCAGTAAAGTTTTAAATAGACTGGCAAGGGGGACTTCTACCCGCGACCCGTCTGTCGCTGCAAGCCACGAAAGCTCTAACACACTTCCAGAAATGGGTATGGTTTGAGGAATTGAACCCACAATGATTGTGCTAACTTGGCTGCTAACGAAAGGATTAGCTGGGGTTCGATCTAGGATATTAACTTGAGCGTTAGCCGAGAGAGTTGGTGTCAGAATCGCTAAACTGGCACTGAGAGTCATCCAACCGAAAGAAATTTGCATAGCTTATTAGTCTGTCACGCCTCAAACAAATCTGCTAAGTGCAGAATCTGCACACAAAATATATCAGTAACTAGTAATTTGTAAATCTCTAAATTCTTAATTTAAAACCACAGGTTTTCAAACACCGATAGTGATAATACAGTACCTGAGTGCGATTGATTATCTACTTAAGGATGTAAAAATATTTAGCACAACGTTTATAAGTGTACTTACTAATTCCTGTGATTGTAATATAGCTAGGAAAAACCATAACATTGCAGCATGAAAATCACCACATCAGCGCATCCCCTTCAGTCATGGGTAGGCGATGGACTCGCGATCGCTTTCTTTCAAGCCTCAACACCCGATCCCGAGAAAGATACCAAAGATAAAGGGCAGATCGAACTCACGGCCGAACTCAGTAGTTTAGATATAGAGGTACTCGGAGGCACGTTACAAGAATTGATCGCTGAGTCTGGCTTTAAAGGGGCAGTGGGTGAATCTGCCAGTACCAGAGTTGGGGGAAGCAGTCCGATTCGGAAGGTACTGTTGTTGGGGCTAGGCGACCCCGCAAAAGCGACGACGGATGCCTGGCGCAAAGCCGCAGCTCAGGCGTCAAAATGGGCGAACCAAGCGAAATGTAAGACCCTAGCGCTTTCTTTCCCGCAGTACAATCAAGACCTCGGCATTACCACTCAAGCTCTGAGTGAAGGGATTTTGCTTGCCACCCATCAAGATAAGCGGTTTAAATCGAATTCCAGCAATGGATCGGGCAAATCAAAGCCAGAGCCCACCTTAGAACAGGTGGAATTGTTAGGAATCTCAGACTCAGCAGCTAGCATAGAAACCGCGCAGAAAATTTGCAGTGGCGTCATCTTGGCGCGGGAACTCGTGTCTGCACCTGCCAACTTGGTGACGCCGATTACACTTGCCGATACAGCCCTCGCGATCGCTAATGAATATAGCAGCATCTCGGCGGAAATTTTAGAAAAAGAGCAGTGCGAAGCCCTGGGCATGGGTTCATTTCTAGGAGTAGCTCAGGCTTCTGATTTACCGCCTAAGTTTATTCACTTGACCTATAGCAGCGAAACCAATGATGCACCGAAGCGTAAGGTCGCGATCGTGGGTAAAGGGCTGACCTTTGACTCGGGTGGCTTAAATATTAAAACAGGCGTGGGCAGCAGCATCGAATTAATGAAAACCGATATGGGAGGAGCCGCTGCAACGCTGGGTGCTGCGAAAGCGATCGCCCAACTTCAACCACCCAACCTAGAGGTGCATTTCATTATTGCTGCCTGTGAAAATATGATCAATGGCAAAGCCATGCGCCCCGGAGACATTCTCACAGCCTCTAATGGCAAGACGATTGAGGTGAATAATACGGATGCCGAAGGTCGCCTCACCCTCGCCGATGCCTTGGTATTTGCCGATAAATTGGGTGTCGAAGCGATCGTCGATCTTGCTACTCTAACTGGGGCTTGCGTGGTAGCGCTAGGCGATCAGATTGCGGGCATGTGGTCTACCAGTGACGAACTTGCTGCCCAACTCAATAAAGCCTCTAAAAGCGCAGGTGAGAAGTTCTGGCGGATGCCCCTTGAGGAACCCTATTTCGACCAGCTCAAATCTGTGGTCGCCGACTTTTTGAATACGGGTTCTCGCGCTGGTGGTGCGATTACGGGTGCTTTGTTTTTAAAGCAGTTTGTAGCAAAGACGAGTGCATGGGCGCACTTAGATATTGCGGGGCCAGTTTGGACTGGGAAAGATGCTGGCTATAACAATGCTGGGGGGACAGGCTACCCTGTGCGGACTCTGGTGAACTGGCTCCTCAGCCTTTCTTAGGACAAACCTTCTTAGAAGACAAGGAGGGCAAAGCATTTCTGTAGGAATGTTTACATGAAAGGATAACGCTCCTGCACAAATGCTTTACCCTTAGATCTATCGATGGGGCATCTCCTGTTTACGGAGATTTTTTACTAGCGATTCCCTTAGGGATTCGTACCGCTGCTTTTTGTAGCTTTTCGATTTGTTTTAGAGTCAGTCCTGTAAATTGAGCGATCGCATCTATGGAAATGTTAGATTGCAGCATTTTTAAGGCGATCTGGTTTCTTTCTTCGGCTTTGCCTTTGACTTTACCTTTAACCAAACCCTTAGCCTCACCATGGCAATTCTCAAATCTCTGGTTTATTTTTTCTTGGCGGGTCTCTGTGAGATTGGAGGTGGCTATCTGATCTGGTTATATTTGCGGGAAGGTAAAAGCATCTGGGTGGCTCTATTGGGGGCACTTCTACTAATCGGTTATGGCTTCGTTGCCACACTCCAGCCGACAAATTTCGGGCGTACCTATGCTGCCTATGGCGGCATATTTATCGTGCTGTCATTGCTCTGGGGTTGGCGAGTCGATGGCATAACGCCCGATCGCTTTGATTGTCTAGGGGCTGCGATCGCACTTTTGGGTGCGCTTGCGATCGTCTATGCGCCTAGAAACTAAAGCATTCATTCCCTCGTTCTACTTTGAAATATAGCGATCCTAAAGGATAGAAGAAAGAATCTTTCGTAATTGCTCAACCTAGGTAAATTGACAAAAGCAGCAAAGCTGATAAAGTAAA
>NZ_JAZBJZ010000148.1:0-11071 GCF_036349135.1 Tumidithrix elongata BACA0141 | reverse complement strand
TTTTCTCGTGCCTTTCTGTTGCTCTTGCCTTGCTGCCGATTAGTCCAAACTAAAGGTAACAAGGTCACGCGATTTTTTTCTTGCCTGAGTCGTTTCACGGTCAGTTCGCCATCAATCGATGCAACCACGATCGAATCATCCACAGGTTCGATGATTCGATCTACCAACAACAGGTCGTTGTCAAAAATCCCCACACCGATCATGGAGTCACCAGCCACTCGCAGAATGAAAGTTTCATCAGGATGTGCGATCAGGTCATTTAGATCGAGAATGTCCTCGATGTAGTCATCTGCGGGGGAGGGAGAACCCGCAGAAATGCGACAAGTATAGAGAGGCAGTCGCATTTTGCTCGAATAATCTGGTTTATAGATAGCTACAACCTGCATATTTAGCTATTTTTTTGAAACTTGTACAGATATCTATAAAACCACAAGGCTGAGCCTCTGGCAATTGTTTTAAAATAAATCGGGAATTTCTGGGCTACTACCAATGTATGCAGCGTAATGCTCGAACAGCACAGCTACATCGTGCCCTGTTAGTTGTGCTACGAGCAACGGGTTCATGCCTGACATCAAGCAGTGAGAGGTAAAAGTTGCACGGCAGTTGTAAGGCTTACGGTAGGGTACATCTACTTTATCCAGTATTTCCTTCCATGCTCGTCCGCGAAAATTATGCTCGTTTATTGGATGACCTTCAAGGGTGAGAAATACAAAACTATCTGGGCTTGGATCGTTAGGGCGAATACTTCGTAACAATTCCGCAGTTTCCTGACTTACGCGAAACTGTCTGCTCTTATTATTTTTAGGAGGCTTGCGCTGCCGATCTGTCCATGTCTCGAATACCTCGACAACGGTACAGTCATCAGAGATTCTGCCCCAAGTCAGTCCTTGGGCTTCGCCAATTCTTACACCTGTTCCCAGCAAAAATTTCACGTATGGGTAGTAATGACTGTAGTAGCGATCGCGCTTAAACCCTCCAAGAATCAGTGCTACTTCCTCTTTTGTGAAAGGTTTGGGAGCTTCCTGCGGTGGAGTACGAAGTTTGGGTAGGCTTTCCCAGATGGCGGCATCTAACTCGTGCCATTGCCAGCAAGCTTTGAGTAATTGAATTTTGCGCCGCACAGTTTCAGCATTGCCATCAGCAATTAAGAATTGTTGAAACTCCTCAGCACTTGATGCATTGAGTTCAGTTACGATGCGATCTCTAAAAAATTCCTTAAGTTGCCTTGTAATCGTGTGGTAGCGTCTTAGAGTACGAGGGTCGATTTCTTTAGCTTTATGGGCAACAAAGCGATCGAACAAGTCGGCAATCGTCGGGCTGTCAGTTTTGGGCTTTTCTGGTTCTAGCTCAGTTTGTCCAGTGGGCTTGTATTTCACAAGCGTACCGTCAAAATTTCCACTCAGAACGTCCAGATAAATCTGGTTAGCTCTAGCTTCGGCAATTTTTCGGTTAGTTTTGTTATCGGGAAGTCCAAGGGCGTATGCATAGCGCTTGCCAGCTACGCGCCATCGCAACCGTAACCAGCCCTTATCAGATTCGATCGCAACCGTCCCTTTCTGTCTACCCATTTGCTACCCAAACTTGGCTATAACTTACCCAAGTTTACCCAAAAAATACCTAGACAAAGGGCTTGCAGGACTAGAGTTTGTGTGGATATACCAATATAAGTCTCCTTTCCAAGGAGAATGTCGAGAGTTCGAATCTCTTCACCCGCTTACTAGGTAGGATATTCCTGTAAAAGCCTATTTATCATGTTCGTAGCTGCGTTTCTGTGACCATTCATCAGCCCTATTAGCTCTGCTCAATCTGGACTATCTAAGGGTTTAATGCTACTACTCTTTTCTGTGTGTAAGTTACGTCCCTAAACAGATTTACAATCCTAGTCACTTCATTAGGATTTTTAGCGGCATAGTAACCAAGAACAAACACACTTGTCATTGTTACCAGAAAGCAGATCGCAAATAATATTGATGCCATCTCATCTCCTGTCTCTCTCAAAGTCACCTATAACTTTCTCGATAATCCAGTCACCGTCTCTATCTGGGTACTTTTACCTTAAATGGCGTGTAAACCTAATCGCTAGCTGTCTATCCCCTTTAAACAAAACATTAACCAAATATCTCTCCTTAGTTGATACTTTCCTCCTAGCGCTCTCTCGGTTAGCTGAAAAGAAATTGTCGTGGTCAGACTTATTACCTAGACTGCAATTAATCACAATCTATAGCGATCCTTAATTGTTTATGAACCTAGAACGGGCTTCCAGCCTGTTCAGGCAAGATGCCTGCGCTACAAATTAATGACAACTCGTTTAGGATCGCTATAGTGGTATTTAAACGGCTCAAACAGTAAATAGAGTGCAGGGGAAAAAGTAACAGATAGGAGGCTCGAAAATTGGCTCTGAGCAATCTAAAACTCAAAAATGAGTATCGTAGTGACAACTGCGATCTTATTCAAGATTTCTATATTCCTTGTCTGGAGAATTCCTTTCTCTACTGTCGAGCAGTGGGATTTTTTTCTAGTACCTCCATGGCAACAGTGGCAAAAGGTTTAACAGCATTGCTTCACTCTGGGGGCAAAATGCGCTTAGTGTCATCTCCCTGTTTATCTCAAGAAGATGCGGCAGCGATCGCTCAAGGACTAAGTCAGCGAGAAGAGATCGTTACCCAGAGTCTGTTAAGAGAGTTAGAACAGGAGTTTGAAGAAGTTGTCAAAGATCGCCTCGCTTGCCTTGCTTGGCTATTGAGCAAAGGTTTGCTAGAAATCAAGCTTGCTATCTGTAAGGACATCCGCAGTCATAGAGGCATTTATCATGAGAAGCTAGGACTTTTCTCCGATCGTGAGGGAAATCTTGTGGCATTTACTGGATCGGCAAATGAGAGTTCGAGTGCTTTAATGGATAACTTTGAGTGTATTGATGTATTCTGCTCGTGGGAGAAGGGTGTCAGGGAACGCGCACTGAGCAAGCAAGAGAACTTTCTACGGTTATGGGAAAATCGCACACCTTCCCTAGATATTCTTGACTTTCCTGAAGCAGCCAAGCGATCGCTTCTGCGTTTGCGTCCTAACAATCCACCGATTGAGTCAATTCCGAGGAAAAATTCCGTTGTGGGAGAAGCAGAACAATGCTACATCCCCATCGTCAGCAATCCCGAACGAGGGATACCAATACTACCAGACACCTTAAGTTTGCGGGATTATCAGAAACAAGCGATCGCAAACTGGTTTGAGAATCATGGGCGCGGCACGCTCAAGATGGCAACAGGTAGCGGGAAGACCATTACAGCATTGGCGATCGCGACTGAACTACATCAAAAAATTGGTTTGCAGGTTCTATTGATCGTCTGTCCTTACAGGCATTTAGTGATCCAATGGGAAAGAGAATGTCAAAAATTTGGGCTAGAGCCAATCCTTGCATTTGAAAAAGTGCATAACTGGCAAGCCCGATTGTCCACGCAACTTTACAACGTGCGATCGGGGCATCAGAAATTCCTGACAATGATCGCGACAAATACCACGTTAATTGGACAGGGATTGCAGTCGCAGCTTCGCTACTTACCCGATAAAACCTTAATTGTGGGAGATGAAGCGCATAACTTAGGCTCAAAAAGGCTAGCAGAAAGTTTGCCGCGCAATGTGGGCTTGAGATTAGCGCTATCTGCTACACCAGAGCGTTATTTTGACGAGCTAGGAACAGAAGCTCTGTTTGATTATTTTGGTGCAGTGATTCAGCCCGAGTTTACCCTTGCGGACGCAATTAGAGCAGGGGCATTGGTACATTACCTTTACTATCCGATCTTGGTAGAACTAACGGAATCTGAGACTGAGAAATATGCTGAGTTGACGAAGAAAATTGGCAAGGCGATCGCATTGGAGGGTGACAGCGAAATCATCGCGGCTTTACTGATGCAACGGGCAAGGCTATTAGGGTCTGCTGCTAATAAGTTGACCGCATTAAGGGAACTGATGCAACAACGCCTTGAGACAACGCATACGCTGATCTATTGTGGTGATGGCTCAGTTGAGGATGAGGTTACAGAGACCAGTACCAGCCAATTAAATGCGGTGGCGCAATTATTAGGCTCAGACTTGGGATATCGAGTCAATACTTATACAGCAGAGACATCTTTAGAAGAGCGGGAGAATTTAAGGCTTTTGTTTGAAACTGGAGATTTACAGGGACTTGTAGCGATTCGTTGTTTAGATGAGGGTGTGGATATTCCCGCGATTCAAACTGCAATTATGTTGGCAAGTAGTACAAATCCTCGCCAATTTATTCAGCGACGCGGACGAATTTTGCGTGCACATCCCAATAAAACCCGTGCGACTTTGTTTGACACGATCGTTTTACCACCCGATCTAGGTAGGGACAGTATGGATGTCGAACGTAATTTACTGAGAAAAGAGTTACAGCGCTTTGTGGAGTTTGCTAATTTAGCAGACAACTGTGGAGAGGCTAGACTAAAGCTAGTAGACTTGCAAAAACGCTATGGATTGCTAGATTTGTAAGCATAGCGATCGCAGTCGCTAGTGTAAACGAATATATATAAAGTAGAATCGATGACCAAAGTTCCCAACCTGAGCAATATACATGAGCCGATTGATCGGGCTTCACCCGCAGTTCAACAAATTATTCGCAACGTCTTGACGATCGAGAAAGATCGTCTCGACAAAAACGAGCTAGGTCGGATCAATGAAGATATTCTCAAAATTGTCAAGGAAGCTGTGCAATGAAGCTGATCTCCATCAAGCTGTTTAACTTTCGCTGTTTTTATCAACAAACGCCTGAGATTGTGTTGGCAAGATCTGACGATCGCAACATCACAGTCATGCACGGCAACAATGGCACAGGCAAAACTTCACTGTTGAATGGCTTTACATGGGTGCTATACGAAAAATTCACGGCGGCTTTTGGTGACCCCGAGCAATTAGTCAATCGTCAAGCGATCGCCGAATCCCAACCGAATCAAGCTGTTGAATGTTGGGCGGAAGTCTTATTTGAGCATGATAGCAAGCGCTATAGAGTCAAGCGACAGTGCCGCGCCTATAAACGCAACATTAGCGAAGAGAGAATCATTGACTACAGCAAAAGTGAATTACTGCTATTGGTTTCAGGGGATGACGGACGCTGGACTCCTCACAAGCAAATGCCTGAGGCAGTAATTAATGGCATCTTGCCCAAGAGCTTGCATCAATACTTTTTCTTTGATGGAGAGCGCATCGAACAAATTGTGCGATCGGATAATCGCAATGAGATTGCGGAAGCGACGAAAAAGCTTTTGGGCGTGCAGGTTTTAGACAATGCGATCAAGCATCTTAAAGAAGCCAAAAAATCCCTAGAAGAAGAACTCAAAAGTGTGGGTGATGCTCAAACCAAGACCTTAATTTCTCAAAAGCAGCAAATAGATCGAGACATCACCGCACTAGAGGCGCGACTGGAGGAAATCGATCGCGAAGTCGAGTGCCAAGCTCAGCTAAGGCGAGACTGTAGCCAACGCTTGGCAGAGTTGGGCGGTGTAGAAGAAATTCAAAAGCGGCGAGAAGCGCTCGAAGCGCAAGAACGCGACAATCGGGATAATCTCCGTCGAGTAAAAAACGAACTCAAGCAGGCGATTTCCACTCAAGGCTATAGTGTGTTTCTGCCGAATGCGATCGCTGATTTTCGAGAACTGGTGGGGGGGTTACACGAACGTGGCGAACTCCCTGCGGATATTAAGCAAACCTTTGTACTCGACCTGCTAGAACGGCAACGCTGTATTTGTGGTGCAGAACTCCATGAAGGCTCACCCAATTACGAACAGGTGAAAACCTGGTTAGACAAGGCTGGCTTGGCAGATGTGGAAACTGCCACTTTAAAGCTTGAGGGCTTTGTCGATGAGGTTGAAAAACAAGCAACAGATTTTTGGCAAGGCATTGACACCAAGCAAGCAAATATCAATCATCTCAAAAGCAACATTTCTCGCCTTGAGCTAGAGTTGGAAGCTATTCGCGATCAGTTACGCCATAGCCCGATTGAGGATATTCGCCAGATGCAAACACGCATCGATCAGGTCGATCGCAAGGTTGAAGACTTAAATCTAGAAAAAGGCGCAAAGCAGCAAAAAATTACTGACTATCGGTTGCAAATCGAAAATTTGAGCAAGCAAATTAAAAACAGCAAACAAAATGAAGGTAAGCAAAAGCTAGCTCAAAAACGCATTAATGCTGCCCAAGAGGCTATAGATTTACTGATTGATTTAAAAGCAAATCGTAACGAACTCTTTCGCAAACAATTGGAAGCTCGCATCGATCAAATCTTTAGCCAGATCTCTTTCAAGGCACTAACGCCAAGGTTGAGCGAAAAGTATGAATTGAGTCTAGTTGAGACTGTTGCTGGTCAAGAAGTTCAGTCGGGTGCTTCCACGGGTGAAAATCAAATCCTCAGTTTGTCTTTTATTGGTAGCATTATTGATTGCGTGAGGGAATGGAGCAAGACAGGGTTGGTGATGGGGCCAGATAGCAGTACGTTCCCAATTGTAATGGACTCGCCATTTGGTAGCCTAGACGAAATCTATCGCAGGCAAGTGGCACGATTAATTCCTAGATTGGCAAATCAGCTTGTGGTGATGGTGACAAAAACCCAGTGGCGCATAGAAGTTGCAGAGGAAATGACTGCGCGGATTGGGAAAGAGTATGTATTTGTCTTCAACTCGAATAAACCCGATCCTCAAACGGATGAAATCGTTTTGTATGGTACGAGCTATCCGTTAGTGCGAGAGAGTGCCTATGAATACGAATATACCGAAGTTGTGGAGGTCAGTCATGGTTAACACACTTGCTCTGATTCTAAAAACTTTTAAGGGATAGAGAGATGACAGGCGATCGCGTAAATTTGTCTGAGACCTATACAGAGTTGTTGGTTGCAGTAAAGCAACGGATTCGGGCTGCTCAATATGAGGCTTTAAGGGCAGTCAATCGGGAACTAGTTATGCTCTATTGGGATATTGGCAAGATGATTGTGACTCGCCAGCAAGGAGAAACTTGGGGCAAGTCAGTTGTAGAACAACTAGCCAAAGACTTACAAGCTGAGTTTCAAGGGGTAAGCGGTTTTTCGGCGCGTAACATATGGCGAATGCGGGATTTTTACTTGACCTATCATCTCAATACAAAACTGTCACCAATGGTGGCAGAAATTGGTTGGTCGCATAATTTGGCGATTATGGAGAGATGCAAAGACGATTTAGAGCGTGAGTTTTATCTTCGGAATATTTTGGAGGTCGTGTAATGGAACGTCAAAGTTTTTATGAAAGTTTTAAAACATTAGGCTGGCAGCAACAGTTGGGGAATATTGCCTCAACGCTTTCTAATATCTCACGTTATGCAATTTCACCTACTTATGATGAGTTAACTAAACTTTCTCTACGTGAGGCAGCTTTGGCAATTGACTGGTGTGCGCCGAATGTTCCTCAAGAGCTTTTGATCGATCTAGCAGCAATGCATAGAGAGTTACTGGCATGGTGGCAAGTTTTCCCTGTGGAACCGCGATCGCTTTTAGTTTTGCATACCCGCCATCAATCCGATCGCATATTGATTATGGCAGGACTAATGATAGGGGTAGATGAGAAGCACGCTCAGCAGGCTAATCACCAATTAAATGGGGTCAATAATGTTACAACTCAAGAATCGATTGTTTGTGCTTAAGACGCTGTTAAATGGTATTTAAGGAGTAAATCACGATGGCTGATGCAAGGGTTAAAATCGCGAAGGATAAGGCTGATTTGGTCAAGTCTTTAAAAGCTGATGGGGTGGATGATACGACGAAGCCGTTTCAGACTTATGCTGAGGTGTTGGTGTTTGCCGCATCGTTGGGTGCAAAACGCGATCGCAGAGAGCCTTTTAGTGAATTCTCAAAAAAAGACCCAGATCCGATTTCGCAAGAAATTTTTAGAAAATATTGCAAAGTAATGGCTTGGTCTTGGTAAATGAGTATTCGTAGAGTTTATATTGCCGAAGATAAAGCAGAATTAGTTCGCTCCTTAAGGGCAGCGGAAAATCCTACTGCGCCCTTCCAAACTTATGCTGATGTCATGACGTTTGCCGCAGTCCTTGGGCTAAAGCGTGGCAAAAAGATACCTCTTGGTAAAACATCAAGAAAGGAACCCGATCCAATTCCACAAGATCAGTTTTTAGCGAGAGGCTATGAACCTGCGATCAATTTAATTGCGATCGCAGATACAAAAGATCCGAAAAGTCTTGCTCTTGACGAAGAATCTAGCAACATTCGCGTTCAAATCTTTGAGGAGTATGCCAATGGAGGACTTGAAGCTTTGCAAAGCGAATTGCAAGGAAGTGTTGACTATACCGATACAATTCTGCTGATGTTGCTAGCTGAAAAGAATAGAGAATCTCTAGAAGATTTTGATTTGAGTAGATTTTTATGAACAAAGATCTACTTTTCTATTCCAAAAAATTTGCCAAGCTGCGAGTAGACCGTGTGCGTGGAATTGCCCCTCATAAGCCCATACTCATCCTATCTGCGATCGCTCTAATCCAACAGGAAGTAATCACTCAAAATCGCATATTTTTATCACCAGAATTAATCGCCACATTTCTCAAGTATTGGAGTCACTTGGGTTCAGAATCTCATCGTTCAGATATTGCCCAGCCATTCTTTCATCTTCAGGGTGATGGATTTTGGCATCTAAAAGCAAAAGTAGAATTTGAACCTGTAATCAACTCAAAAGTCAAAATCAAAACCCTCAGTGGATTGAGAGATGCTGTACAGTATGCCTACTTCGATGATGAACTTTTTGAGTTAATCCAAGATCCATCCTCAAGAAGCAGCTTGATTGATGTGCTCGCAAACACTTGGTTCTCCGATAAAACATCACAAATCGCACAACTTTTTCAAATCAATTCCTTTCAGGAGTTTCAAGATCGCTTAAGAGAACAAGGTGGCATTGTCTATTCTGCTGATGAAATAGAAGACGAATCTAAATTGATTGTTCGAGATGCGGCATTTCGTAAAATAGTAGTTTCTGCTTATGAATTTCGATGCGCGTTTTGTGAGTTACAGATTCTCAATTCTCTAAATCAACACATCGTTGACGGAGCGCATATCAAACCATTCTCTCAATTTCGTGACGATCGCTTTGATAATGGTCTTTCTCTTTGCAAAAATCATCACTGGGCTTTTGACCGTGGCTGGTTTACCGTTGATGATGACTACAAGATTATTGTCTCTGAGGACTTAAGAGAAGAATCACCTCACGCAAGGACTATGAGAGATTTTCATGGTCAGCACATTGCATTACCAGCACAACAGAGCTACTTTCCTAGAATTGACGCTTTGCGTTGGCATCGAGAAAATGTTTTTAATCATGGCGAGCAACTTTTTCTAACTTAGGATTGTGGATTTATTAAGGTGCTGTTCTTTAGAAATAATGGGCATTCTAAAATAATGACTCTACACCATTAGAATTGCAGGTAATTTAGTTCACGATCCTTACTGATTGCCCATATACAGACTTTTGAATTCTTTTGCGGCATTGGGATTAATTTTCTCTAATGCTTCAACAATACGCAGGACTGTCTCAGAGTTAGGATCTCTAACTTCATTAGTCCAACGATAAATATTTGAACGACCAACTCCTAGAGCATTAGCCAGATTTGTTTGACTAATGCTATATCTTTCCAGAACTAGCCCAAGTGCTTTACCTGCTTTACCCATGCCTTTGATCGTGTCAGAGGATGTTTAGCATGTAAAGAAATGTGACCATATGGACTACAAGGGTGCAGAATTTTGTAGTCCATATGGTTCCCCTCTGTTCGCCTGTCGTCCATTTGGTCTACAGAATTACCGTCGTTAAATTTCCTGTAGCTCGGTTTGCTCTTTTAACCTACCTAAAACATGGCAAATAAAACTATGAGAGCTAACGCAAGACTCGACGCTATTTTAAGCAACTCCATAGTCTGTATATGGGCGCTTATATAGCGGTTGCAGACCCAACACAATATCTTGCCTTTCCACACCCATCGCGATTAACTCTTCCGCAGGGTTTTGGTCAGTTAAATTCTGTTGTAGCCAGATTTTGCCGTCCTTAATATCAAAATGCATAACGCATCGATAGACGCGATTTAGCTCTTGCCAGCCAATATTGAGCCACTGATAATGATCTCTTTCCGTATCAAAAATCAGTTGTACCTCAACTTCCTCATTTGATCCATCATCTCTCACATATCGAGACAGCAAGTTCTGAACGTACTCTCGATATTTGCTTGCTTACTTTATCCATTTCACGATCGCCTCATGTACTAGCTATTAAATATGGACGCACAAAAAGACTCAAAACGCCGAGATTGAGATCCCCGACTTTTTCTATAACTGTTACAGACTTTCTTTGAATTCGCAGAAAAAGTCGGGGATCTTAGCTGTTATGAGACTTTTAATGAGTTTATAAACATCGCCTAACTAAGCCACATACCTTTAATCTTGCCATTTGTCGTCCACTTGGACTACAACAGTAATAGGGAAATTCCCAAAGCAAGGCAAATTTACAACCATGACCGATCCCCAACGCACTACACCCCAGTTAATCGAAGATATTCAGGCACTGATAACTGAGATCCAGCAGTTGTACTGTCATGACGAAATTCCTTGGATTATTGGCTATTCGGGCGGCAAAGACTCCACCACCACCCTACAACTCGTTTGGCAAGCCCTCCAGCAATTACCCACCGAACAACGCACCAAACAGGTCTACGTCATCACCACCGATACCCGCGTCGAAAACCCGATCGTTGCTACATGGGTAAAGCGCTCGATCGCGAATATGCAAACCGCTGCGATCGAGCAAGGGTTGCCCATCGAGTCCCACTTACTCTTTCCTGATGTCAAAGACACCTTCTGGGTCAACCTCATTGGTAAAGGCTACCCCGCACCCCGTAACGGCTTTCGCTGGTGTACCGAACGACTCAAAATCAAACCATCTAACCAATTTGTGCAAAACATCGTTCGTGCCAAAGGTGAAGTGATCATCGTACTAGTACAGCAGGGCGGAAATAGGGCTACCCTATAGAAGGTGAGCTAAATGAA
>NZ_JAZBJZ010000147.1:0-11159 GCF_036349135.1 Tumidithrix elongata BACA0141 | reverse complement strand
TTCCTATGAAACCCCTCTTCTGTCTTTATTGCAAGGTTTTGTCCTGTACTAAGAGATGCGTCCATAATTTCCTGCACTGTTGATCTTACTGGGAATATCACTACCAGAGCCATCACCAAGTTTTCTGATTTCAACATTTTTCCCCGCCTGAATAAAAATATCTCCTGCATATTTGGAAGAATCTGGAAATATATTTTCAGAGGAAATTTCTGCTCCGTTAAGAATAACCGAACCATTTGTCGATTTTACTATAATGTTTGAGAAGTAATCATAACTTCCATTATAACTAATAGAGTTAATTGGTTTGCTATCTCCAAATGCGTCAAAAAATCCAGTAATTGTAATGTCATTGCCTGCTCTAAGCTCTATATTTCCAGCAGCGCTTCCCGTTATGCCTGTCAAGAAAGTTCTGTCAATCTTGGTTATCTGTACTCCACTAGCTACAGATAATTGACCACTATTATTGATGTCGATCGTACCGTTTAATGCTTGAAGAATTATGTTGCCACCCTGTTTCGTGCCAAAGTTATCACTGCTGACTATTCCACTATCAATTGAAATCGAACCACGATCGCTGGTAAGCTTAATCGTTCCGCTCACACCATTTTTGCCACCACTCGCATCTACAATACCCTTGATTGTAATATTCCCATTAGTTTGTAAGGTTACATTCCCACCATTATTACCATCCGATGAACTAGTTGCATAGAGTTTATTACCAGAATTTAAAGTAATACTGCCATTATTAGCTGTAAGAGTTATATTCCCAGCACTACCAGATAAAGCATGGGTATCGATAGAAGAAATAGAAGAAGTAGTAATATCACCGTTAGATTGCAATTTGACTTCCCCTCCATTAAAAGTTCCAGTAGCAGAGGCAGTCAAATTGCCGATAGTAATTTTACCGTTTGTACTAGTAAGACTAATCGCACCAGCATTATTAGTTGTAGAAGAAGTATTAATACTGCCTACAGTAATACCACCAGCTCCTGTAATATCTACTTTATTTCCTGAAGCAGTAATGCTGGTTCCAGTAGCCATTGAAAAAATTCCACCAGCACTAAACGAGATCGCATGGCTGAGAGTGAGAGATTGGTTTAAAGTAATGTCATTTGTTGCTTGTAAAACAATGTCAGCACTTTGACTTTCAAGAGTCGAAGCAGCGATCGTGATACTGCTTCCTGCAAAATTACCAGACAAAATCTGAGGTAATGTGCTTTGCACACCAGGGTGAAAGGTTGATGAAATTACGTTCCCTTGAGGATCGCGTACATAAGTTGTGTAATCATAAGGATAATTTGCAGGATAGTTAAAATCAGCAATAGTAATATCGTACGGATCGAGCAAAAGCGTTCCAGTCTTCCCAAACAAAGCAGAAACATCTACGATTCCACGATAGACGAGATTCTCTTTTCCTGATACCTCCACAAATCCACCATTGCTAACAGATGTGTTACCCACAGGTGTAGAAAGTGAAACCCCTCGTGCAGTCACAGTACCGTAAAACTCAGTCAATTTGTCAGCCCAGACAATTACCCTTCCACCATTCCCATTTTGTAGCGCATCTGCATTAATTGTGACCCCGCGATCAATAAAGGTTTGTTGAGCATTGGGTACTGTGCCCTTGCCTTGATAGTCACCACCTACTAAGACAGTACCGCCACCATTCACACCTGATACATCAATCTTTGCATTGTCCAAAAGACTGACTTGATTACCCAGTACCTGTACCGTTCCACTTGGAGCCGTTAGCACACCCGTACTCGATACAGTTCCCCCTTGCAAGGCGATCCCCTGTCCCTCGCGTACTGTCAATCTACCTGCATTCGTCACCATAGAACGAGGATCTGTTTGTCCGTACTGCAACCCCGGCGTAATACTCATTGTCAGCAAAGGCGGTGCTTGCGGATTTTTAGCACTAAACTCGCTACCATCGGGAAACTTAAAACTACTGCCCGTACTGCCCGTAAACGACCCACCAATCTCTAACTTTGCATTTTGCCCAAACGTAATCCCATTCGGGTTGAGTAGATATAAATTCGCATTCCCATTCGCTCTGATCGTCCCATCAATATCTGAGGCAGTGTTACCCGTCACCCGCGTCAAAATATTCTGCACCTGTGGCGCGTTATTAAAATAAGCCGTGTTATTGGTCGGAACCGAAAAGTCTTTAAAGCTGTGATAGAGATTGACACCAACCGTCGTGCCACCATTTATCGTGTGTAACTGCCCCGTTGTTGTCACCGTAGAGTTATTAGGCAGCGTTGCGTCTGGAACGATCTGAGCCTTAGCCGCAAGTGTAGCCGTGAAATAGGTCAAGAAAAAGGCACTGGTCAAACAGATAGAGCGATGAGCGAGTTCCATTCTTTTTTCATTCCCATTTCAACTAAATTTACGGTTAAATTCACAGGAAATAAGCATTCGATCGCAACACAAACCCACGATGCTAAAAAGCGGCAATCCTCATTTTAAAAAAATGGCGTTTACTAGCCCTTTTCACAAGAAAATCTTGAAATCCCCGCAAAGGCAAAAATGCTTGTAACCCTTTAAAATAATCATGTTATGGAGATTACCGACACGATCTATCCTCAAAAACAAAAAAATTCATTTAAACATCTTAACTTAATGTTTCTGATTTAACAGTATGAAAAAGTTATAGAAAGTAATATTTTTTTAGATCGTTTTCTGCAAAATTTAGTATATAAACTCTTTCTGCTAGCAAATACCTTACCTAAATCTATCCAAGCAAGGTAGTAGAGATCTAGCGCTGATTCCATAGATTTAAAATCAAAAGTAAAAACCCCAATGGATACTGATGAAGCACTAATTTTTTTAGATACATTTTTAGGACAAGTTCGGTTGAATAATGTTCAAGAACTAGTATTTCGCAGGGTCTGGGAAGGATGGAAATACGCCGCGATCGCTGAAAGTTCTGGCTACGATGCAGATTACATAAAATTTGTTGGCTCTAATTTATGGAAGTTGCTATCTAAAGCGATCGGAGAAGAAATCACAAAAAGCAACGTTCGGTCAATATTGCGGCGCAAACGGCTTGCTGCAAACAGCAAATCACAAATTCGATCTAGCGATACGAACGTATCCTCTCTAGATGGAAATGGAAATTATGTCACTAGAAACCATGAATGGGAAGAAGTACCTGACAGGTCAATCTTTTACGGACGTATTGACGAACTCGCAGAGTTAGAGCGTTTTATTGCAGATCGAAGCTGTCTAATCGCCCTATTAGGCATGGGTGGAATCGGAAAAACAGCCCTAGCGCTCAAGCTTGCCGAAAGGGTACAAGAAAGGTTTGAGTTTTCAATCTGGCACAGCCTTCGCAACGCTCCTCCTCTTGGCAAGCTTCTGGACGATTCGATCGAGTTTCTCACAAAAGGACAAGATATCAGTTCATCCGACCCCATTGAAAATAAGATCGCGAGACTGATCGAACATTTGAGATCGCATCGATGTCTTTTGGTCTTAGATAACTTTGAAACGATTTTTAGAGAGGGCGACTCTGCTGGCTGCTATCGCGAGGGTTATGAAGATTATGGCAACTTGCTAAACGCGATCGCCGAGGAGTCTCATCAAAGCTGCTTGATATTGACCAGTCGCGAAAAGCCCAAGGAAATTGCCCTATTGGAAGCCAAACATGCAACCGTGCGATCGCTTCAGCTATCGGGTCTGCAAACTGAGGCTTGCATCAAGATGCTTACAGAGCATAGATTGCTCGGCTCAGAAAATGCGATGTCCGCGCTAAGTAACAGATATCAAGGAAATCCTCTGGCACTGAAAATCGTTTCTAATTCAATTCGAGAGCTATTTATCGGGCAAATCGATCGCTTTTTAGCGGAAGACATCTCTGCCTTTAACAAAATTTGGATTTTATTAGAACAGCAATTTCAACGTCTTTCAGATTTAGAGCAACAGATTATGTACTGGTTAGCGATTAATCGCGAGCCAGTTTTACCGTCAGAACTGCACGAAGATATTGTTCCTCCCGTACCCAAACGCAAACTATTTGAGGCACTGGAATCTTTAGCAAGGCGATCGCTGATCGAACAAAGCCATACGGGATTGACACAACAGCAAGTCGTCATGGAATTCGTTACCGAAAAGTTGATCGAAACTATCCATATCGAACTTCAAACGGATGAGATCCAGTTTTTCGATCGCTACGCACTCTATAAAGCAACGGTCAAAGACTATGTTAGAGATAGTCAAGTTCGCATGATTTTAGAGCCAGTCCTCGCCAATTTGCGAATAAATTTGAGCTTGGCAGAAATCGAAGCGAAGTTAAAGGATAAGATCGCCAAAATTAGACAAGAGAAGCGGACTAGATATGGAGCAAGTAATGCGATCGCGCTTTTATGGAAAGCCGAAATCGACCTTTCAGGCTACGATCTTTCAGGTCTGACGATCAGACAGGCATATTTTCAAGATGTTTGCTTGCATGGAGTCAACTTTTCAGGTTCCCATTTTTTTAAATCGACATTTAACGAGTCATCATCAAATTTTGTCTCAGTAGAATTCAGCCCAGATGGAAATTATCTTGCCAGTAGCGATAATGGAGGAACGATCTACATTCGCGATCTAGACGGTCGCGTTGTCAAGAGACTGGAAGGTCATTTTGGTTGGGTTTGGGCAACAAGATTTAGCAACGATAGCAAAGTCTTGGCAAGTTGTTGTAGCGATGGCAAAATTAAAGTCTGGGATGTCAGTACGGGACAATGTCTGCATACGTTTGATTCTAATAAAATGACTTCTTGGCTCATAGGTTTTAGTCCCGATGGCAAACGGGTGGCAAGTGGGTGTGGCGATTGCTCTGTTAAGCTTTGGGATGTTTGTAGTGGAGAATGCGTCAAAACACTTTTGGGGCATACCAAAGTTGCCAGTTCAGTTACATTTACTCCCGACGGAACTATCTTAGCCAGTGGTAGCGAAGATGGTTCCATCAACTTATGGGATGTGGAAAAAGCAGAATTACTCAAAACGCTAATCGGGCATAAGAATCGGATTTGGGCGATCGCTGTCAGTCCAGATGGGAAGTTACTTGCCAGTGGCAGTCTAGATGCAACAGTAAAAATCTGGGATATTGCAACGGGTGAATGTTCTGCTACCTTGCAAGGCGATCGCTTGAAATCGATTTACTCGATTGCTTTCCATCCCCATGGAAAAATTCTAGCTGTTTCAGGAGAACATTCGTCCATAAGTTTGTGGGATGTTAGTTCGAGGGAATGTATTCAAACCTTGCACGGACACAGGATGTGTGTCTGGTCAATTGCTTTTAATCCTCGGGGCAGTGTACTGGCAAGCGCTAGCAACGATCAAACCCTCAAATTGTGGGATTTAAATCGAGGTAGTAATTTTAGAAGTATCAAAGGTTTTAAAAACTGTTTCTTTTCAGTATCTTTTAGTCCAGATGGCAAGTTCCTTCTCATTGGTGGGAATGATAAACGCCTGAGACTATACGATCGCTCCCACAATCTTTTCAAAACCGTGAAAGCCCATGATGACAACATTATGTGTTTGAGTTTTAGCAAGGATGGCAATTTGCTTGCCAGTTGTTCGCAGGATGGCTCGATTATGATTTGGGATAGCGCTTCTTGGAAGTGTCTGAGGACAATACGAGGTGGCAGAGAACCGATTTTTTCTGTGAACTTCAGCCCCAATCGTCAATTTTTAGTGAGTGGCGGTTTAGATACTTCGCTGAAAGTCTGGAATCCTGATAATGGCGAGTTGCTCAAAGCGATCGATAGCGGCACGGGTATCGTCTGCTCGGTTTGCTATAGCCCGGATGGCAAAATGCTTGCTAGCAGTCATGGCAGCGATATTAAACTATGGGACACGACCACTTGGGAATGTCTAAAAACTTTGCGAGAACATCAGGATATTATTTTCGATCTTGCATTCAGTTCTGACAGTCAAACGCTTGTGAGTGCGAGTTTTGATAGTACGATCGAGCTATGGGATGTTGATATGGGTATTTGCAAGCATACCTTTCAAGGTCATACCCAACCCGCAGTTAAAGCAAAGTTAAATCCGCTAGAAAATCTTGTTGCCAGTTGCAGTCACGACGGCATGTTACGGGTCTGGGATCGAAATACTGGGGATTGTTTGCACGTACTGAGCGGTCATACTAACGGAATCTACGATATCGCATTTCATCCCAAGGAAAATCTCCTCGCTAGTGTCAGCCACGATGAAACGATTCGGCTATGGGATGTCGAGCAGGGTAAGAATTTGAAAGTCATCAAGCCCGAACGCATATACGAAGGAATGAACGTTACAAAGGTTAAAGGATTGAATCAATCTCAAATAGCAACGCTAACCGAGTTAGGCGCTGTTTTGAGTAAATAGCCAAAGAATTCTGTTGCTAAATCCACTAACATGCGATCGCAGAATCTAATCTTTCTAAACAAGCTATATTAAGGACAGACAAGCTGAGGGATAGCAGGACTGAGTGGGTTAGAAGCTGCTACTAAATGCAGAACGCCTTCGCTGTCTCGCACGAGTGTATTCGCTTCGATGATGCGCTTGGGAACTTCTTGCGTGACTTCCTGTTTCTGTTCGGTTGCTGAGATGGAGTTTGTGCTGCTGGGCACGAGGTCGGCTAGTTCGACTAAGGGGTGAATGCTAGAAAGTTCGTCGGTTGGGCTTTTTGGAAGACCACCTTTGCCAGATATGGTAAAGCGATTGTCGCGATTGGCTAATTTGCCGCCAATGGCACAGCTTTGGCTGACTTGTTTGGTGGGGTCGGTGAGGTTGAGCGGAAGTGTGGTGAGTCCGCGACTGGGGTCGAGTCCTGGTGTGGTCACAAGGACGCTCCCTTGTAAACCAAATTGCGAACTGGCGGTGATGTCGCTAAAGGAGGTTAGTTTGGGACGGAACTCTAGTCCGAAGATCGCATTGGTGGTGATGTTGACGTTGCCGCCATTCCCAGTAAAAGCATTCGCAAAGATATCGCTGTTTTCGCCTTTGACTCCGATAATGAAGCCAGCATTGATGTTGATATTGCCGCCGTTACCGCCTGCGAGGGCAGTGCCAGCGGTGGTGCTGATCTGGCTGCCATAGCGCAGGAGCAAGTAAGCGGGAATGTTGAGGGTTATGTTGCCGCCATTGGTACTGGCGGTTTCGGCTGTAATGGAGGAGCCGTTGAGGAGGGTTAGGATGTTGGAAAATATGGTGATGTTGCCACCGATGCCTGAGCCTTGACTGCCAACTGCGATTTTTGCTCCATTTTGCAGGGTGATAACTTGTGGATCGATAAAGATATCACCGCCTTTACCTGTAGATCCGCGATCTGTAGTTGCTGAGATTATAGAGCCTGTGCCATTAACTATCAGAGACGAGCCTAGTAGAATCTCTATAGTCCCTGCTTTACCACTACTCGATGTCGATGCAGTAATTTGACCGCCATTCTGGACATTTAGTGCTTGAGCTTTGATACTAATTGTCCCGCCTTCACCTACGGCTTGTTCCCGAACGCGACTAAATAGCCCACTGGGAGATCCAGAGATGAGTACATTCTCCACAGCATTAATCTTGATATTCCCAGCATTACCGATTCCATAGATCTCAGACGCAATCTGAGCGCCATTGGTAACGGATACGGAACGGGCTTTGACAATGATATTCCCTGCGTTTCCTACTCCAGAGGTGTTCACGTCAGTGAATGCAGAGCTTAGAAATCCTAGACTGGAACCTGAGAAGAGTACATTATCTTTAGCAGTAATTGAAATCTCTCCCCCTTTACCTTGACCAAATACTTCTGAAGATAGTCTAGCTCCATCCAAAATAGATACAGAACGTGCATCGATAATTACATTTCCTGCATTACCTACTCCAAGTTCTTCTACAATTGAAAGTGCCGCGCTATAGCCTAGGGGTCTTTGGGGACTCACCCCAGAGAGCAATACCGTGTCCGTTGCTTTGAGCGTTATAGTTCCAGCATTCCCTTTCGCCAAATCACGTACAGACGAGCCTAACGTAGCGCCATCTAGAATCGATATTGTGCGTGCATTGATAGTTACACTTCCAGCGTTGCCAAGACCATTTTTATTGACATTACTAGATGCACCGCTCAGGGAGCCAGAAAACAATACACTATCTATGGCTGCGATCGTGATTTCCCCCGCATTCCCCGTCCCAAATGTATCCGCTTGAACTTGAGCACCATTTGTAAAAGATATATTGCGGGCACTGAGATTTATATCGCCAGCATTGCCAACTACACCGTTGACATCAGTGAATATATGGCTATTGTTGTCGAATGTAATTGAACCTGTTGCAGCAATAGTGACATTCCCGTTATTCCCATTTGTTTGTCCTAATTCTTTTTGGGTATCAATTCCTCCTCCAGATATAGTTGCATTTGCTCCAGAGATCGCTACATCCTGACCATATGTCTTGATAGTATTTCCTGGGTTCATCGAGAACGAACCGACATTATCCCCATCAGAGTCGGCTTGAAAGGTAATTGAGCCTAACGTAGATTTCAGAAGACCGTCAGCAAGTCCTCCAATTATGATATCGTTCGTTGCATCAAGAGATACATTTGTCGTAGTTAGCGTATTTTCCAACACTGCCTCAAGCAATGTCGTTCCAGGGGTAGATCCATTAGAAATAATTACATCCGTTGGATCGAGTAAGAGTGTTCCTAACTTTCCATTTGCTGCACGCAAATCCACCTTGCCATCAAAGTAAAGATTCTGTTTTCCCGATATTTCCGTAAAACCACCATCGCCAACAGTTTTCTTGTCTGACAAATTTGCACCGCGCGCTGTCACTGAACCGTAAAACTCAGTCAATTTGTCAGCCCAGATAATTACCTTTCCACCATTCCCATTTTGCAGCGCATCTGCATTAATTGTGACCCCGCGATCTATAAAAGTTTGTTGAGCATTGGGTACTGTTCCCTTGCCTTGATAGTCGCCACCTACTAAAACAGTACCACCGCCGTTTGTACCCGACACGTCAATACGGGCATTATTCAAAAGACTGACTTGATTACCCAATACTTGTACCGTTCCACTTGGAGCCGTCAGCACACCTGTACTCGATACAGTTCCCCCTTGCAAGGCGATTCCCTGTCCCTCGCGCACTGTCAAACTACCTGCATTCGTCACCATAGAACGCGGATCGGTTTGTCCGTACTGCACCCCCGGGGTAATACTCATTGTCAACAATGGCGGAGCTTGCGGATTTTTAGCGCTAAACTCGCTACCGTCGGGAAACTTAAAACTACTGCCCGTACTGCCCGTAAACGAACCACCGATCTCTAACTTTGCATTTTGCCCAAACGTAATGCCATTCGGGTTGAGCAAATATAAATTCGCATTCCCATTCGCTCTAATCGTGCCATCAACATCCGAAGCAGTGCTACCCGTTACCCGCGTCAAAATATTCTGAACTTGCGGCGCGTTGTTAAAATAAGCCGTGTTATTGGTCGGAACTGAGAAATCTTGAAAGCTGTGATAGAGGTTAACTCCCCTCGTCGTGCCTCCATCAATCGTATGTAACTGCCCCGTTGTTGTCACCGTAGAGTTGACAGGCAAAGTCTTGTCTGGAACGATCTGAGCCGTAGCAGCAAGCGCAGTCGTGAAATAGGTCAAGAAAAAAGCACTCGTCAGGTATATTGAGCGATGAGCGATGCGGCGAGTGAGTTCCATTCTTTTCTTATTCCTATTTCAATTAAATCTACGACTAAATTCACAAAAGATAAGGATTTGCATTCAGCCCAAAGCAAGGTATTGCAAATACCAAGATGGTTTAGTGGAAAGATCTAGCAACATTCTCATCCCCTAACACCCCCTTTTTGCGGGACTTTAAGAGATTTTGCGCCCCAAAACTCGGGGCTAGAAGGGTTATCAAAAAATGGTAATAGCTGAAATTTTATAGAATCATCTCACATATTCGTAAGATTCATCTCTGTGTTTTCTGAATATTTACACACAATCTCATGAAACCCTGACAATTATTTACACCTGCGATCGAGGTAATACCTCACCAAAAATCGGGAATATAGTTCGTAATTCCGATTAGATTCCAAAATTAAGCCAAATGTTATAGAGAACTTCCGCTTAATACAGTTCAATAACGATGTTTATTCTTAGGAAATGATTCTAAGATATTTGGCAAAAGTTCTCAGTCTTTCTAAAATAAACGCTCAGATCTAAAGGCTTGTAGGTGTTGGGAGTAAAAAAATCGTGAATAAATTATATAAGAACTTTTCTGCATCCTTAAACGGACTGAAAATAGGTGTTTCTGCGATCGCGATCGCAGCAAGTTCCTATACTCTACCTATCACCGCTCAAACCATCATTCCGCCAAATCGTCCAGTTCCTCCCGACCTCAACCCCAAACCCACGCCAAAGCCAACGACTGAGCCTTCCAAACTTCCACCTCCCGATCGCTTACTCGCACCGACCGCACCGCAAACTCCCACAATTCCCAGCGATCGCGCCTCCGAAACCCTAACCGTCAAGAAATTTGAAGTGATTGGCAGCACCGTTTTTAGCGATGCCGAACTCGCTGAAATTACTGCACCCTATACCAAACGTTCCATTTCAGTTGCCGAACTCTTTCAACTTCGCACCAAAATTACCGAGCTTTATTTAGAAAAGGGATATATCACCTCTGGAGCCTTCATCCCAGAACAGGATCTAAAAAGTGGAACCGTCAAGATTCAGATTATCGAAGGCGGGCTCGAAGACATCAAAGTCACTGGACTGAACAGACTCAACCCGGGATACATTCAATCTCGCATTGCGATCGCTACAGGAAAACCCCTCAACCGCACGCGTCTCTTAGAAGCCCTACAACTACTACAAATCAATCCTTTGATTGAGAGTATCTCAGCCAATTTGTCCCCCGGCTTACAACCTGGATCGAATATCTTAGAAATACAGGTTTCAGAAGCCAAAACCTTTAGCTTGCCGATTACTCTCGATAACAGCCGTACCCCCAGCGTCGGAACCGATCGCCGCCAAATTCAACTTAACGAAGCTAACTTGACTGGACTAGGCGATCGGCTCAGTCTTACCTACAGTAATACGAATGGCAGTAATTCCTTTGATGCTAGCTATACAATTCCTTTCAATCCCTATAGAACCGATTTGACATCTTTTATAATGGCGAATAAAGACCCTACATTCCTC
>NZ_JAZBJZ010000146.1:0-11289 GCF_036349135.1 Tumidithrix elongata BACA0141 | reverse complement strand
TTTTCCTCAAATCCCTTCCTACTCTTGTTTGTATTTTTAGAGATGCCCTTTAGTTATGATTTTAGCTTCAAATCCTTCGGTAGTTCGAGTCATTAATAAGTTGAAAGAAGAAAACGGGATCGAGACATCTACTATCTTTACAATCTCCAATCCATCTAAATTCTATAACCTTTGCTTGGCTGCCGTTAATTTGGTATTTAGTAAGCTCTCCAGAAGTCCTAACCCTGACATATATGCTAAGAACACCTAGATCGGAATCGTAATTAGGACGACCATTCACTTGATATTCTGGAATAATCCTTTGGAATGCTTCAAGTGGAGGCAGAGGCAATAGCAATGGAGTAGCTTCAACTGTATCTTCCTTCAGAGTAGCTAGCCAGTAAATATATTCAGGATTTTTTGTGTTCGAGCTATAGTACTGTGCAACTAGATATTCCTGAGGATTTATCGGAAATATCTTTGAATATTTGTCTGCTTCGAATCCTTTTGGATCGAATTTCCTACACCGATCGGATAACTGCTTGCCTTTCTCATTTAAATCTTGCAATATTCTTTGACTGAGTTCTTTGGGAATAACCTCGTCTTTTTTAGCCATAAATTGATCGTTCTTTAGAAAACGTATGATTTTTTCAGATGAAAAAATTGGCTCAAGAAGCTGACTTCGGATACTTAATGTAAGTTTGGGATCGGCAGAGTTATCAATTAAAAAAGTATTTGAAGGAATATTTAGCTTAAAAGTATGGTCTCTTACAATGCCGACAAAAGAGTCTTTATTCCAACTTATAAGCGCCTTGCCTTCAAGTTGAACCTTCTTTGATTCTCTTGCTTTAACCCTAAAGAGTTCTGGTTGTCTAACATCGCGCTTATTCCCACAAATATAAGCTAAGTAGCTTTTTGTCTCTGCATAGACAAGGGTTTCACCAACATCATCACAGGTTTTATCATCCTTCAGTTCACTGATATCTCCCACTTTCAGCGCAAGCTTTTGACTGTCAGTCGCAACCTCTGTACTCTGAGTTGTTGTAGTCGCTTTCGCTTGAGTCGTTGCAACCAAAGGTGATATTTGAGCAGTTACTGCAACAGTTGGGCTTGTACTACATCCAGCAAAGAGCATACCCATGCTTCCTAAAAGCAATACCAAACTAAGTCGCTTCATACTCTGCATGAGATTGTTTTACCCCACTATTCTCTCGTTGAGCCTGTGGCATAGCAACATAACTGGTAAAATCACGATATCTCAGAAGTAAAAAGTGAGTGTGGGGCAAGTTGTGAAAGCGGTGACAACACCCTCAGGATTTCATGGATTGGTCAAATAATTTAGGTTATGAGGATTAGCCTTACTCTAATGTCCCTTAACCAGTTCCTGTAGCCAAAATACGGCCGTTGCAGCAAGGGAGGCGATCGCCCATTCAATCAAGCTGAGGGGCACGGTTCCCATAAACTCGCCCATGACCACGACCTGCACGAAGATGACCTGCAAAGTTGCGATCAGAATAACGGCGATCGCTAGAGGAATATTTTGAAATAGGCTATGCCGCGCGATCGCACAGGCATGGAGGGCTTGACTAAACACCAAAGTGACAAATGCCATCGTGCGCGCCTGTACGAGTAAAGCAGGGTCGCCTTGGTATTTCAGCCAAAATACGAGATTTACTGCCACCGTCATTGTCAAGACCGCTAACAACAGGCGTAGATAATTGCCCCGTCGCAACATGGTCTGAAACCGATAGGCAGGTTGCTGGATCAACTCCACAGCAGTTGTCTCAATCAGTAAGGGAATCGCTACCAAAGGTGTAGCGATCGCGCCCACCCAAAGCATTTGCAAGGGCGAAATCCCAAATCCTACAACGGCATCCCCAAGCGCCAGAAGGACAAGGGTAAAAGCAGAGGCAGCGAGGAGCAAAACAAAACGCTGGAGGCGATCGAATACGGCGCGACCTTCGAGAATGGCGACGGGAATATACCGAAAATCTTCCCTTGGCAAAATTAAACCCGAACTATCTTGAATCTCGCGTTTGCAGGTGCGATCGCAGATCCCCACATCCGCTTGCCGCAAGAGGGCAATATCCTCAATATCCTTGCCGACCACTGCGACTGCCTTGAGATCCCCTTTGCGATCGCCTTGCCAAGTCCGCAATCGTTCCTGTGGGGCATCAAAATAGCTAAATACCTCAATCCCCAAAACAGTTCCTAAGGCTTGGGCGTCGGATTCTGAGGCACGAATTAAGCCACACCAGCGAATCCCTGCCTGACTGAGATTATCGATCGCGAGGGTAATGTCTGATTCCAAAATTAAGGCGATCGTATTTAGCCGAGACAGCGCATCGATCGCTGAGGGAAATCGCACCCACAATCGTTTTTTCGCCAATGTCCCCATGCCAATCAGTTGGACTTGGGTGGCTAACCGTAGCAAATTTTGTGGATAGGTACTCAAGAGTACCGCTACTACCGCAGTGGTTGCTACATCTGCCCCACGCTGCCAATTGAGCAACGCGATCGCGATCGCCACCAGCCCCACGATCGCAACCCATACCCGCCGCAGGGTTCTCAACTGCGTATGTAATGCCGAAAAGGGCTGCTCGCGAACGACCAAATGCGACTGCCAGTAGGCAGTATGCCCCGTGGCGATCGCAATGCCCTTCCCTTTGCCTGCGGTAATTTCCGTACCCGCATAGATCACATTGGTGCGTTCTAAGACCGCCGTATCGAGGGCTAAGGACTCCGTTGCCTGTTTGGGCGCGATCGCTTCTCCACCCAGACTGGTTTGGTTGGTCTGTAAATCTTCAGAAGCCTCGATCAGTCGAATATCAACGGACGGGCGATCGCCTGTCTGTAGGATCAACAGATCGCCAATCACGAGATCGCGGGCAGGGATGTCTAAGGCTTCACCATCTCTTTGCACGAGTACAGAGGCAGCAGGAAGGCTCTGACGGCGCTGGGTTCTACCAAGGGTAGCGACTTCTCTCGTTTTGAGCGACCAGAACGTGAGGGCAAGACCGATTGCCCCATGGATCGTACCAATGACGGCGATCGCAATGCCTTCGGCAACCAAGCGCAGCCCAAACCCAAAAAATGCGGCGGTTGCCAGCAAGATGTAGGTAAAGGGATTAATCAGGGGCTGCCATAGCGTTTTCAGCGATCGCGGCTTTTGCGGGAGCTTATTTGCCCCATACTGGCGCAGTCGTTGCCTTGCCGCCACATACGAAAGTCCCTCAGCCGAGGACTGTACCTGCGCTAGTACCTGATCGCGATCCCAATAGTGCCAAGGCAGCTCGGAATTAGGCAAAAAGCTGGGTTTAGACATTTCGCTTAAACATTTCGCAAGGTTCGATAGAACGAAAGGATCAGGCTTTAGAGCGGACTAATTCACCCTGTTCGTTGACATGCAAGCCACATTCTTGGTTGCTTTGTTCCCACCACCAGCGACCAGCTCTGAGGTCTTCGCCCGGAGCGATCGCTCTCGTGCAGGGGGCACAACCAATACTGGGGTAATTTTTATCGTGCAAGGCGTTATAGGGTACACCGTTCTGATGAATGTATTCCCAAACTTGGTCGTTTGTCCAATCAATTAGAGGATTAATCTTAGAAATACTGCGCTCTGCATCTAGCTCAATCACCCGCATATCAGCGCGGTTAGTCGTTTGATCGCGTCTGAGCCCCGTAATCCAAGACTTTAAGCCAGCCAAGGCACGGTTAAGCGGCTCGACTTTGCGAATATAGCAGCATTGCTTACGATTTTCGACACTGTCATAAAATAAATTGATGCCCTTGTCTTGCACCATTTGCTGCACGGTATCGGTTTGGGGAAACATTACCTGGATTTGCAGTTGCGGATATTTTTGCCGAATCGCTGCCAGCACATCATAGGTTTCGTAGGGCAAACGACCTGTATCTAGGGTAAATACACAGGCATCAGGACGAATTTTTGCCATCATATCAATCAGCACCACATCCTCTGCTCCGAAACTAGAGGCAAGTGCTACGTGAGGATGGAGTTGCTCTAGTGTCCAAGTCAGTACTTCTTGGGGAGACTTGCCTTGTAGTTGTGTCAGAGCGATATCGATGTCGGCTTTTGTTGTCATTGCGAGTAAATCAAAATCTAGCAGGCTCGATCTTACCAAGAAAAGTTAGCTGTGGGGCAATTCATCCACTACGCTAGAAATTCCTGCTGACTTTATCCCAATTTCCCTATGACGATTTCGGCTGAACTTCTAACTCTGACAACATGGATGGCGGGAGAATTTAGCAATCAAGCCCAAGCGATCGCTGAGCCCATTTGGTATGTCAACCTGCGATGGTGGCAGCGACCCATTCCCTTTACCGTATTCAAGGGGCTGGCTCTATTTGCCGAACAAGCAAATGTGCTGAATCTCGATCGCCCCTATCGCCAGCGGATTTTGCAGTTTCAAGAGGAAAATGGCAAGATTTGGGTAAATTACTATGCTTTGCGCGATCCGAGTGCTTGGCAATGTGCAGGGGCAGATGCTCGGCGGTTAGCGCAGCTAACCTTTGCAGATTTAGAACCGCTATCGGGTTGCCGCTTACAGGTTATCCATTCTGGATCGGCGAATTCTGTACAAGATCCTGAAAAATACAAAGCAGATTTAATCCCAGACACCAAATGTTGCTTTACTTACATGGGCGAAATTAAGCAGGTGATCTTGGGCTTTGAGGTGACTGCATCGAGTTTCTGGAGTTACGATCGAGGGGTTAAACCTGAGACGGGAGAAGCCATTTGGGGTGCGATTATGGGGCCATACCAATTTGTCAAACAGCAAGATTTCTCCTCAGAGTTTGCGATCGCCCCCTAAACACGTTATTGGGAATTGGTAAAAAAAGTGGTTGATTTTACCGATTGGGGTAAGGGCGATCGCGGGGCACTCCTGTTAGCATAGGGTGACTGCCTTCCCTTGTTTAGATATTCCCTCTAGCAATCCCGAGATCGCCATGCAAAATAGTGCAGCCAATACCTTGGCAGTTTCTCTCTGTCCTGAAGAAGCGGTTTGTTATCTCGCCAGAATTTACACCACGATCGTACTGTTCGATCCGCCAGCGATCGTGCGCGACTATCAAGGACGAATCTTGATTCATTCCCTAGGATTTCCAGATGAGCCAGAGGTAGCACACCTGTGCCAACGGATTATGGGGGAGTTTGGATTTAGCGAGCAGAGTTTCCCTGCCTATGCTTTGCAAGGGTTAGCAACAGTTACAGAGGTTTTTCAGTATAACGCCACGAGTTTTACGGCTGACTGGGAAGAGCATGGGTACAAGGAAAGTTACTATTCCCATCAAGTGGAAGCAGATGCTAAGGGGCGCGAGATCTGGGGCGTTCGTCTTGACGCTACATATTTCCTGTCAGAACCTGTCTATGACGTGATTCCACCGATGCATGTTGAAAGCAATAGTTTTTGGTTCCCTCAAAACACTTCGCAGTTGGAATCTTTTCAGCTAGCCCTGCAAAGGGATGTTACGCTTACAAGGTGATTTCAACGCAAATTTTCAAGTATCCCGTTACACGAACTTCTAGAATCCTATGACACTTTCGATTGGCGATCGCGCTCCTGAGTTTAGTCTGCTCGATACTGACGGAAATCTAGTAACCCTATCAGATCTACGCGGACAGAGAGTGGTGCTTTATTTTTATCCCCGCGACAATACACCTGGTTGCACGAAAGAAGCCTGTGCTTTTCGCGACAACTATGCGGAGTTCCGATCGCAGAAAGTTGTAATTTTGGGTGTGAGTGCAGATGATGCCAAGTCCCATGCCAAATTCACGGCAAAGTTTCAGCTTCCATTCCCATTGCTGTGTGATGTCGATGCGAAGGTTGCTACGGAATATGAGAGCTATGGCAAAAAGAAGTTTATGGGCAAGGAATATATGGGCATGTTCCGCAATACATTTGTCATTGATGCTGATGGCAAGATTGAAAAAATCTATCGCAATGTTAAAGCTGAAGTCCACCCTGCCCAAGTTCTCGCAGATTTAGTCAGCACTGACTGAGCGCACTTTTTCCTACAGCAAATTAGCTGCCAAATATCCCATATAGAAATCTAAAACCCAATATGGGGCTAAGCCTTGCGACCCAAGCCCTATGCCCTATGACCCAAACCCTTTGGCAAATGTGATTTTGCTCAAAAACGACTGTAAGCACATCTCTTTCTAAGCCTCAATGATGACGCGGAGATTGCCGCGTTTTTTACTGACTCGACAGGTTGTCGTATCACTTGTGCGCACCCCAGAGCGTTCAAACTCTAGATCTACCAATGTCTTCCCAATGCGTAGATTTTGAATCGAGAGATGCTCGATCGACTTTGGTAAGGCAGGGTCGAGGATATGAAGCTGATTGGTAGGGGCACTGGGCACAAGATTGGTCATCATAGAGATTAACTGGAAGATCGTTCCAGTTGCCCAAGCTTGGGGCGAGCAAGCTACAGGATACTGCACGGGCGAACTAAATCCATCATGTTCGTAGCCACAAAATAGTTCGGGAGGGCGTTGATAGGGTTGCGCTAAAGTCATATTGATCAGTCCTTGTGCCAAATCTAAGGACTGATCGACCAGATTGAGCGATCGCAGACCTAAAGCAATCAGACTATTATCATGAGGCCAAACCGTACCAATGTGATAACCCAAGGGATTATAGGCTGGGGAAAGACTACTGAGCGTGCGAATTCCCCAACCGTTGTGCATATCGGGTGCTTTGAGACGAGTTGCTACACTTAAAGCTTTTTCTAGATCGAAAATGCCCAGATTTAGGCATTGTCCGGGATTAGAAGTGATGCTATCGACAGGCTTACCATTACCATCTAGGGCGAGGGCGCAGTAATCTTGATCTGCCAGCCAAAAGTCTTGATTAAATCGAGTTTTTAGGTCTTTCGCTTGCGATCGCCACAGGTCGGCTAGGTCGGGCATGTTCTTTCTGTCTGCCAATTCGCTCATGCGTACTTTGGCTGCATAGACATAACCCTGAACTTCCGAAAGAGCGATCGCCCCTTGCGCGAGTTCTCCATGACGATTGACAATGCAATTTTCCGAATCTTTCCAGCCTTGATTGACCAATCCCTTTTTAGAACGGCGATTGTAGGTAAGATAACCCGTCTCTTTGCAACTGCGATCGATCCATTCCATTGCCGCGATCGCATGGAACCAAAGCTTATCAAGTAGCTCTACATCTGCTGTCCAAGCAAAATACTCGGCATAGAGCATCAACCATAATGGCGTCGCGTCAACCGTACCATAGTAAGGCGTGTGGGGAACTTCGTGGCAACGTGCCATCTCTCCTAAGCGAATCTCATGTAGGATTTTCCCTGGTTCCTCGTCCCGCCAGTCGTCTTCGATTTTGCCTTGATATTGGGCAAGGATTGATAGGGTTTCACGGGCGATCGTTGGGTCTAAAATTAAGGTTTGGGAAGCAGCAATAATTGAATCTCTTCCAAATAAAGTTGAGAACCAAGGGACACCTGCGGAGAGAAATTTATTGCCTTCAAAGGTTTGTCTTAATAAATAAATATCCTGTACCGCGCGATCGATCACCTGATTGAGAGCAGCATCATCTGTCTGAATTTTGGTGATTTGATCCGTCCAAGTTTTTTCTTCTAGTAACTCTTCTGCTTTTGCCTGAGAGAAGGTAATAGGTACGCTCACCATAGAGGTGGGGCGATTATTCGTAAACAGATGAATGCGATATCCTAACGTTACTGACTCGTGAATACCGAGTTCCAGTTGCCAAATTGCCGTATATCCTTCAATTCTATGGGGCTGAAGCGAACTAAACTGAATTCGAGACTCCATCAAGACGCCATCTAATCCCTGATAGGCAAGTATGATTTCTTTCTCTTTAGTATCCTTTTCTAGATTTGGAATGTATCTGAGTAAATTTCCTCTTTTTGTCCTCTTAACACCTCTGACTTCAAACAAATCTAAAAAATCTGCATCTAAGCTAAGACTGAGAGAAAAACTAATTGGTTTCGTGTTGTAGTTGACAACTTGCATTTCTTCAAACAAACCACCTTTAATCACAATTTCGCGGTGGATTCCAATCGTTTCAGTCTTAATCCCATGCTCAAGCTCACCAATTTGGTGATTAGAGCACAATACTGACATGGCAAAGCCTTTACGCGCGGTGCTACTAAATGAAATAGGCGATCGCCCGTCAATTTGCAGTTCCAATCTACTCAGAAATCTGGTATCGCGACAAAATAACCCCATACTACTCTCGATACCTTCGGAGCGACATTCCATATCAGAAATGTTGCCCAGTGTATCGGTAACGAGAAATAGCTCATTATCTTTTAGCGTAAGCGTGGAAACAGGTCGTTCGCCAATTACACAAGACCAAGGAGCGATCGGCATTTCACTGACGGGGGCAAAACATCTCCCATCAATTTCAATTATGTTTGTCATGATTATTCAGTTTTACTAATTCGTCTTATTTAGATACGCTCAGGAAAGACTTTTTAGAGAATGAAGAGTTTAGAACGTTCTTCAAATCAGGCTTTCTGAGATTTCTCGGTTGTTCGTGCATAATGGATTGAGCCAGTACATGACGATAGAGCTCGCTGAGTTGAATCGCCACACCTCCCCAAGTGAATCGCTGAATCACATTTGCCGATGCTTGCTTCCGCATCTTCCTTGCCCATAATTCATCAAACAGGATGCGATGGATGCCATGGGCAAAAGCGTTTATATCTTGGGGAGGAACCAACAACCCAGTTTCTTCAGGAATAATTGTGAATTTTAAACCACCCACATCCGAGGCAACCACTGGCGTGCCACATGCCATTGCCTCGATCGCAACTAGACCAAACGGTTCGTAATGACTGGGAATCACGCAGACATCGGCGGCGGTGTAATAAAGAGGTAAAACATCATGCCCAATCTGACCTGCAAACATAACCTCTGATTTCAGTCCCAGCTCGCATACAATTTTTTCAATCCTGTTCCTCTCTTCGCCATCGGGCATGTGGGGCGAACTGCCGCCCACAATCATTAATTTAAGATTGTTTACACCCTTTTCCTTCAATAAAGCACAGGCGCGCACGAGGGTTTCAATACCTTTGCGCGGATCGAATCTACCCACATATAAAACAATTTGTTCGTGAAGATTTAGTTGCAGTTGCCTGCGGGCATCCAGTTTAGACATCAAGCGAAAGTTACTCGTGTCAGTACCACAGGGAATCATTTCAATTTTTCCATGGGTTGAAACCTGCGATCGCAAAGTATTTTCTTCTTGAGGGCTGGTAGCAATCACACAATTCGCTTTTTCTAAAATTTCGCGCTCAACTTTGAGACGGGTATCGGCACTTTGAGGGCGATTTTGAACCGATTGATACTTCACCGCTCCTAGAGAATGGTAAGTATGTAACAGTTGAATAGCACTGGTTTTCTGGAGTTCTAAACCCACCCAAGCAGAAAGCCAATAGTTTGTGTGAATTAAGGGATAGTTTAAACCATGAGTCCTTTGAAATGCTTGGAACGATTGTACAAACTCAGGCATATGGTCAAATAACTTATCTCTGGGAATATAGGATTCTGCTCCTGCCCTGAGCCTGATTGTCCGACAATGGGGTGAATGTTGAACGATATCCGCATCATCTGAATGCACTTTGCGCGTAAACATATCCACTTGCCAGCCCAGAGTCGCGAGGTTCTCGCCCACATGACGCACATAGACATTCTGTCCACCTGCCTCCTCTCCACCAACTGCTGCCGCAGGATCCGCATGATCTGAAATCAGGGCGATCGCCTGTCTATTCAAGCTCTGCATAATATTTGTCTCCTATCTTTTTCAAGTTTTAGCTCATATTCCTTCTTATCCCCTCTAGGACTTACATGGGTGTCTTTGCAATTCATATAAATTGAGGGGTGTGGAGCCGAAGCCCTTCTTCGAGTTTTCTCCTCTCTCCCCTAAAGGAGAGAGGCTGGGTGTAAAGAGAACTATCTCAGTACTAAAGCCCTAGCATGACCGTTCTGCAAATATTTTTCTGCCAAGATCTTTTGATAGACAGATTCGTATCCATCTGCCATGCGCTTAGCAGTGAAATTGATTAAGACATGGTCGCGACAGGCACGCCGATCTAATTGGGCTGTTAACGCGATCGCGTCAATGCATTCCTCTACATTTTGGCAGAGAAATCCAGTGCGACCCTGGGCGATAACTTCTGGAGCCGAGCCTAAACTCATGGCAATCACGGGAGTTCCAGTTACCATTGATTCGATCATTACCAATCCAAAGGGTTCTTGCCATGTAATTGGGAAGAGCGTTGCCACAGCTCCACCCATGAGAGTGCTCTTTTGCTGATGATTTGCTTCACCTAGAAATTCAATTTGGGTTCCATCAATATGGGGCTTAATTTCCTGCTCGAAATAAGCTAAATCGACAGCATCTACTTTCCCTGCCATCTTGAGATGCCATCCAGTCTTCTTGGCAATTTCTACGGCTAAATGCGCTCCTTTTTCAGGAGACATGCGACCTAAAAAAGCAAGATAGGGTGAACTATCTGGCTGAGGATGAAACTCATAGGTATCTGGATTGATGCCGTTATAGACAGTGGCTACATAATTTAAGCCCAGTCTTCGATCTCTTTGAGAGTTAGAAATACTGATAAACGGATGATTGCGAACGTGGGAAAACATTTTCTCATTATCAGAGGTAAAAACACCATGCAGGGTATGGACTGTAGGCGTTTTAACTAGGTTGGAGTAGGGCATGGCTACACAACCGACGTGGGAATGAATGATATCGAATTCATCGGCTTTTTCATAGACTCGGCTCATGTTGAGCATGTCATAGATACCATAGTCTTTGACGCTAGTATCTAGCCTTAGAGCTTTGGGATGAACGGATTCTAATTTGGCGTGAGTTGTAGAATCTCCTGAAGCGAATAGCGTGACATCATGGCCCCGACGCACCAATTCTTCTGTGAGTAGACTCACTACCAGTTCAGTGCCTCCATAGGCGGGTGGAGGAACCTGTTCCCATAAAGGGGCAACTTGGGCAATTCTCATGATTAATCTCCTGCTGCTAACTTTTCGTGCAGCCGATTAAGAGTAGCTGTAGCGTAAGTGTCTGCGATCTGAATAATTTGACTGTAGCAGGGGGATGTTTGAAATGATGTATATGCGAATGTATGAGAACCTATATCTTTTGAAGGATAAATCACTCCATATATTCAGCGAAGAATTTTCCCAGAAAGGCTTTGAGATATCATAAATTTAAGCCTTCTATGAGATTTATATTAGAGTTGTTGGGAAATAAAAACAAGTTGTGGACAGGGTTTTCCTCTTCC
>NZ_JAZBJZ010000145.1:0-11381 GCF_036349135.1 Tumidithrix elongata BACA0141 | reverse complement strand
TTTCCTATGAAACCCCTCTTCTGTCTTTATTGCAAGGTTTTGTCCTGTACTAAGCCAAAAATCACAAAGGCGGCGGAACCTGAATTGCGTTCTTCAAGCGAAAGCCCCGACCATTCATGGCTAAAGCTGCGCGGTAGTTCCTTTGAGATTTTTTCCATAATGTCGATCGCTTCGCCAGAGCTAACTCCCGGTGCGGGGTTGCCTGTGATTTCAATCGAACGGAAGAGGTTGTAGTGGTTGATAATCGAAGGCGCAATGATCGGTGTGACCTTAACCAGATTTCCCATGGAAATCATTTGCCCTGTGCGCGATCGCACGTATAACTTCGTAATATCCTCAGGATTTGAGCGGAACTGTTGGTCGGCTTGGATGTAAACCCGATAGCTGCGACCAAAGGCATTGAAATCATTCACATACCTTGAGCCCAAAAAGGCTTGCAGGGTACTAAAGATATCCTGTGGCGAGATTTGGAGGGCATTCGCCTTTTCGCGATCGACCTCTACACTCAATTGGGGTGTGTTGCCATTAAAGCTGGGACGAATCCCGACAATCTTGGGCGGTAATTTCGGATCGGGATAGGTACTGGCTCGCCCTAGCAACTGCCCCATGGCTTGTTCCAATACCCGAAAGTCTTGGTTGTTTTTATCCTGTAGCTCGTATTGGAAACCACCCGTACTCCCAATCCCCTGAATCGCAGGTGGTGGGAATGGAATTACAAAGCCTTCCTTAATTCCACCAAACTTGGGTCTGAGCCGAGTGATAATCCCTGCGACGGACTGATCGGCGCTCTTGCGATCGCTCCAAGGTTTGAGCGTGGTAAATACGATGCCAGCGTTGGGCGTATTCCCACTAAACCCAAATCCACCGATCGCAAAGATTCCCTCGATATTGGATTCTTCTTTAACGATCGCTTCAACTTTCTCTAGAATTTTTTCGGTGTAATTGAGCGAGACCCCATCGGGAGCCTGCACGATCGTAATGAAATAGCCTTGATCTTCTTCGGGTAAAAAGCCTGTGGGAATAATTTTATAGACCCCATAGGTGAGGAACAAACCAACAGCAAACAGAACTAGTACCACACCTTTTAAGTGGGTGACTTTTCCGACTGCCTTCCCATAATTGGTTCTGGTCTTGTCGATCGCCCAGTTAATGCCATTAAAGAACCAGTTGTTGGGGACTTGTCCCTGTCGTAACAGTTGCGCCGAGAGCATCGGCGTAAAGGTAATTGCATTAAAGGTAGAAACGGTAATCGAGAAGGCGATCGTCAAGGCAAACTGCTTGTAAAGCTGCCCCGTCGTCCCCGGGAAGAAGGCTACGGGCACAAACACAGCAATAAGAACCAGCGAACTGGCGATTACAGCACTGAGCAATTCATCCATCGAGGCGATCGCGGCTTTAATCGGGTTCATCCCCTCTTCTTGAATGCGCTTGTTGATGTCTTCGACCACCACGATCGCATCGTCTACCACCAAGCCTGTCGCCAAAGTCATGCCAAACAGGGTAAGGGTATTGATGTTAAAGTTCAGCAGTTTGACAAAGATAAACGTACCGATCAGGGCTACAGGAATTGCCAAAGCAGGAATCAGCGTGGCTTGCCAGTTTTGCAAAAACAAGAAGATAATCACCACCACCAAACCGATCGATAGGAACAGAGAGAAAATCACTTCTTCTGCCCCAGCTTCGACAAATCGGGTGGTGTCAAAGGCAACCTTGTAATGTAAGCCCGGGGGGAAACTTTCTTCTAGGGCTTCCATTTCTCTTTTGACGGCATGAGCCACATCCAAGGCATTGGCATCGGGTAACTGGCTCACCCCTACACCCACACCCTGAATTCCATTAAATCTCAGTACTGTGCCGTAATTTTCCGCGCCTAGCTCTACCCGACCAATGTCTCGCACCCTGATCAGCGAACCATCATCAGCCGTCTTGACTACAATATCAGCAAATTCACTGGCTTCTTTAAGCCGACCCTTGGCTGAGATCGAAAGCTGGTATTCCTGATCTGGGGGAGCGGGTTGTTGCCCGATCTGTCCCGCCCCTACTTGAAGGTTTTGTTGCTGCAAAGCGGTCGCTACGTCTTGGGCTGTAAGTTTGCGAGCCGCGAGGCGATTGGGATCGAGCCACAAACGCATGGCATATTTGCGTTCGCCAAAGATCGTGACGTTACTCACCCCTTTGGCACGTTTGATCGTGTCCGTAATGTAAAGATCGGTATAGTTACTGAGATAAACATTGTCATACTTGAGTTTGCCATTCTCATCCCTGTCGGAATAAATCCCGATCGCGAGCAAAAAGCCCGTACTTTGCTTTCTCACCCTAATCCCGGTCTGTTGGACTTCGGCGGGCAATTGCGACAACACCGAAGATACGCGATTTTGCACGTCTACGGCAGCAAGGTCTTGATTTCGTCCTAAATCAAAGGTGACGCTGATGTTGCTCGTCCCATCGTTAGAGCTGCTAGAGGTAATGTATTTGGCGGCTTCGATACCGTTTAACTCGCGTTCTAAGATGGAGGTGACCGTCGCCTCTACGGTCTGGGCATCTGCCCCAGTATAGTTAGCAACGACATTCACCTGCGGCGGCACAATTTCAGGATATTGCGCGATCGGCAGGATAAAAATACAGGCAGCACCAATTAGGGTGACGACGATCGAGCAAACTGTCGCAAACACAGGTCGCCTGATAAAAAAGTCAGCAATAGATAGGATCATGGGCGCTTAAGTGTTTGATGGGAGGAGCTAGGGAGTTTAGGGTTTAAATCTGGAGCTGGAGAGTGATGAAAAAATCCACGTGAATAAACTAGATAAATGCGCTGGATGTCTAATCGAAAAATTATTTGATTGCGCTGGATGTCTAATCGAAAAATTATTTGATTGTCTGGAACTATCGAATAACTAATGATAAAAAAATAAAGGTCGGGCTATTTTTTCGGCTGAGGGGTTTCAGGTGGGGCAGGCATAATCGGGACGCCATCGCGCAACGTCAAAATTCCTGCGACCACAATTTGCGCGTTGGGCTTTAACCCTTCTAAAACTTCTTGGTTGTTGCCTACAATCTTACCGAGTTTCACCGCTTTTTGGCTGGCTACGAGCTGGGGTGGTTTGCCCTCTTGGGTTTTCGTCTCTGCCACAAAGATAAAATCTTGACCGCCTACCCGCGCGATCGCACTGGTGGGTACTAAGATCCCCGGCTTGGTTGACCAAATCACCCTTGCCCGCACAAATTGAGAGGCACGCAGGGTATTTTTGCTGTTATCAAAATTTGCCTTGACCAAGATCGACTGGGTCTGGGCGCTGATATTCGGAGAAATAAATGAAACCGTTCCTTCCGAGATTTTTTGGTCTTGACCGTCGCGTAACTCCACAGGTAAGCCAATGCGGAGTTGCGGGGCTTTTTCCACGGGAACTGAGATCTGGACTTCTAGGGCGCGATTTTCTGTAACTTGGGTCAGTTGGGTGGCATTGCTGACATAATCGCCCACCTTAACGGGAATATCGCCCACCACGCCTGCAAAGGGAGCCGCGATCGTATAGTACTGAAGCTGTACTTCTTGCTGGACGACATCTGCCTCAGATTTTGCCACTCGGGTCTCGGCACTGGCAATACTTGCACCTTGCGCGCGAATTTGGGCATCGATCGCATTCAGGTCAGCCTGAGCGGTTCTTAGCTTGTTGGCAGTATCGTCCAACGCTTGTTGGGTTGTTGCCCCTTCTTTAGTCAGATCTGAGTAGCGTCGAAATTGTTTTTGGGTATAGGCTAGCTCTGATTCTTTCGCGGCTCTTGCGGCTTGCAGGTTGATCAGGGTGGCTCTGGCATTCTCCACATCTGCCTGTGAGGACAAGACCGTAGCATTAAAACTGGTGACCGTTGCTTGCTGCTTGGCGGGATCGATCTGTAAAAGCGGTGTGCCTGCCTCAACGCGATCGCCTGGCTTGACATAAATTGCTAAAATCTGACCGTCAACTCTTGGTTGTAGCGTGACTGACTTGCGAGACTGCAAACTTGCCACATAATCCGAGCTATCGGTGACCGTTCCAGACATGACGCTTTCGATTTTGACGCTGGCAGGCCCACCTCCTCTAGGAGGCTCACCGCCCTGTCCGCAAGCACCAAGGGAAAGTGAGACGGCTAACACGACAGGGAGAAACTTTCTTGGCATTTTGGTAAGCATAGCGATGGGTTTAACCCGATATCTCTGGCTAGATAGTCTAGCGGTAATCCTTAAAATCTTCAAATTCATGTTTTTAGTAACAAAAAGTGACTAGAACGACAATTTCCAAATAGGGACTTTAAACGATCGCGATTCTTATCAATCAAAGTGCAGTTTCTTCATCGCTTTGGGGCTAAGCAAGATCCTCGACGGACAAAAAAACTATGAATTATTTCTTATGTTACGCGCGAATTTTAGAGGTTTTTGGGGCGCTTTTAACCATTACTTTTTCCAGTTCACCTCTGGGCTCAAGTCTGCGTGAATAGATTTTGTAATTGAATCTAAGGTCAATTCATCCTAAACTAGATGGCTAAACAGTAAATATTTCTGAATCTCGTGTAGAGACTTTTAAAAAACCTGCTTTAGTGAAAGCATCTATCTAGCCAGCCATAATCTATCTTATTGTAGTTATTTTTAAAGTTAATGAGGAGTCATGATTCCCTATGGGATGCGTACCCACGCTTGGTTGATATTGCTGGTCATCAGGTAAACCGCTAACGCACTGTATGGATATTGCCCCTGAGCTGATCGTTATTTCTTGTTTGATTGTAGCTAGTGCCTTGCTTGCGGCAGCAGAAACCGCTCTAATTTCTGTGAGTGATGTGCGAATTAGAGCTTTGGTAGAGCGTGGAAGCAGACGCGCGCGCATGATCCAAAGAATCGCCGCAGACAGCACGAGATTTCTCTCTACAATTCGAGTTGCCGCCACCTTTACCAGTTTTTTTACGGCAGCGATCGCATCTACACATTTTTCCCAGCCCTTCGCAACATTCCTAAAGCCCTTAATTGGGGCTAATTTTGCCTATCCTGTTGCTTTTATTAGTGTCACCACGGCGATCGCTTTAATTAGCTTGATTTTGGGCGAACTCGTGCCCAAACGTTTTGCCATGCACCATGCCGAAAAAGTTGCGATGACCTTGGTGCGACCGATTAATTTTTTAGGCAAACTGATCGCGCCCCTCGTCGGCTTTACCAGTGCGATCGCCAGCCTCATTTTGTTCGTATTTGGTTCGCCAACGGGTGAGAGCGATGAAGTCACGGGTATCGAGGAAATTAAGGCGACGGTGGATGCTGCGCGTACGGGTGGCTCCGTGGGCGAACAAGAGCGCCGCATTATCTATGGGGCAGTCGAACTCAGCCATATTCCTGCGAGGGCGATCATGGTTCCGAGGGTACAAATTCAATATCTCAAGGACACCACCACCCTCGACGAAGCCTATCAAATCGTGTCTGAAAATGCCCATACCCGTCTGCCCGTCTGCGAAGAAGACCTCGATAATATTATTGGCATCCTCTATGTCAAGGATTTAATTCGACCCTTGGCGCAAATCATGGATCAACCGCCTACGGTACGAGAGTTGGTGCGTTCGGTACGCTATGTCTCTGAGGATCAACCAGCCTCAGAAATCCTACGGGATATGCAGAAAGATCGGCTGCATATGGTGATTGTCAAGGATGAATTTGGCGGTACGGCTGGACTTGTGACGATCGAGGATGTCTTAGAAGAGATTGTGGGTGAAATTCGCGATGAATACGACACCGAAGAAGAGAAGGAATTTCATCGAATCGCCGAACACCAAGGCATTTTCAAAATTCGCGCCAGTATTTCTACGGTGAACAACGAACTGAACGTGCAATTGCCGCGAGATGAAGTTGCGACGCTGGCAGGACTGTTTTTAGAAGAGATGCAACGACCACCAATCGCGGGAGATCGCCTAGAAATCGATGATATTTTGCTAGAGGTTTTAGAGGACAGCCAGAGAGTGATGGTCTCTCTGATCGAGCGCACTGAGGAAGATGAAGACGAACGCGATCGGGAAAAAGAACGAGATCGGGAGAAGGAACGGGAAAAAGAACGCGAACCTGAGCGAAAACAAGAACCCGAACCCGAACCCGAACCTGAACCCAAACCTCTTAGCGAAGAAGTTAACGAACAGGGAATCACCTGATCTCTATGGCTAGTAAGGGATTTTCTCGAAAATATTGTACTGACAACGTCAGTTCGGGATAAGAAAACCTGAAACGCTATACATCCCAAAGATCCCCCCCAGCCCCCCTTAAAAAAGGGGGGAGAACTCACTTGTCCCCCTTAAAAAAGGGGGATGCCCTATCGGGCAGGGGGATCAAACCCCTCGGTTCCAGTAAGTTGGATTGCTTTGTTCAGAAATCTTTAACCCGAACTCAGGTTACCGATAAGCCCAACGTTAGCTGAGCCTTGGCTCACTGAGCCGAAGCCAAATTTAGGGCTTTGGTATACCTTCACAATCCTGAAACCTCTGATATCATAATGAGTCTGACCGATAGGAAGTGATGAGCGCAATCGTTTCCTATGGAATTGAGGTTTGCCTATTGATGGGGCTTGGTTGCATATTGCAGCGATCGCCAAACATACGAGACAATAAAGAATTGCTTCTTTTTAACCATGATTTCAGATATTTTACCCGGTAAGAGTTTTCCTCTAGGTGCCACGGTTTACCCCAATGGTGTCAATTTCTGCATTTATTCAAAAAGCTGTACGGCATTAGAGCTTCTGCTTTTCGATCATGCTGATGCGCCCCAACCAAGCCGCGTAATTAAACTAGATCCCAAGAGATATAAAACTTTTCATTACTGGCATGTGTTTGTCTCGGGGATTGGGGCAGGACAAATTTATGCTTACCGTGCCTACGGAGATTTTGCCCCCGAACGCGGACACCGTTTTGATGGGAGCAAAGTGCTGCTCGATCCCTATGCCTATGCCGTGGTTGGCTGGAAAAATTATAGCCGAGAAGCAGCGATTCCCTTTGGTAAAGACAACTGCGCCCAAGCCCTTCGTGCTGTAGTTGTCGATCCGATTACCTACGATTGGGAAGGAGATGCCCCCCTTCTAAAGCCCTACTCTACCACCGTAATCTACGAGATGAATGTCAATGGGTTTACGCGCAACCCCAATTCTGGCGTCACACCCAGTAAGAGAGGCACCTTTGCAGGGCTAATCGAAAAGATTCCCTACTTAAAAGATTTGGGCGTGACAGCGGTGGAATTACTGCCCATCCATCAATTTGACGAACAGGATGTCAAACCGGGGTTGACTAACTACTGGGGCTACAGCACGATCGCTTTTTTTGCGCCGCACATGGGTTACAGTTCCCATCAAGATCCCTTGGGGGCTGTGAATGAATTTCGGGATATGGTCAAGGCTTTGCACAAAGCAGGTATTGAGGTGATTCTGGATGTGGTGTTTAATCACACGGCGGAGGGCAATCAAGATGGACCAACCCTTTCTTTTCGAGGAATCGGGAATAAGGCTTACTACATTCTCGATCAACAGGATCCCTCCCTTTATAGCAACTATAGCGGTTGCGGGAATACCTTAAAGGCCTATCACCAAGTTGTCGGTCTCATGATTATTGACTGCCTGCGCTATTGGGTAGCAGAGATGCATGTTGATGGTTTTCGCTTTGACCTTGCCTCTGTGCTCACTCGCAGTCAGACCGGACATCCTTTAGAAGATCCGTCGATTTTATGGGCGATCGAGTCAGACCCCGTGCTGGCTGGCACCAAGATTATCGCAGAAGCTTGGGATGCTGCAGGTTTATATCAAGTTGGTTCGTTTATTGGCGATCGCTTTGCCGAATGGAATGGACCTTTTCGCGATGATATCCGCCGCTTTATTAAAAGCGATTGCGGTACGATCGGCAGCTTGGCAGCAAGGCTGATGGGCAGTCCAGATATTTACCCACAACCCGATCGCGAACCCAGTCGCAGCATTAACTTCATTACCTGCCATGATGGGTTTACGATGAACGATCTGGTTTCCTATAACCTCAAGCATAACGAAGCCAATCAAGAGAATAACCAAGATGGAGCAAATGCAAACTTTAGTTGGAATTGCGGTGAGGAAGGTGTAACTAAGAATCCCGAAATTGAGGCTTTACGCCTCCGTCAGATCAAAAACTACTATACGATTCTTTTGGTTTCTCAGGGTACGCCGATGATCCTGATGGGAGATGAAGTGCGGCGATCGCAAAATGGTAATAACAATGCCTATTGCCAAAACAACGAACTGAGTTGGTTCGATTGGAGCAGCTTAGCAGGAGAGACCGACCTTCTGAGATTTGTCAAAGGAATGATTCGGTTTACCCAGTCCTTAGAAATCTTTCGACAGGAGCGCATTCTTGCTGTCACCTACGGCAGTCAAGATCCGCATATTGTTTGGCATGGGGTCAAATTAGGTCAACCTGACTGGGGCAGCCACTCTCACAGTTTAGCCTTTACGCTGCGACATCCCGACAGCGGAGAACTCCTCCATATTCTCTTAAATGCCTATTGGGAACCGCTGACATTTGAGTTGCCACCTCTATCTGCGGGAGAACATTGGTATCGCATTGTAGATACGGCTCTGCCATCACCCAATGATTTTAGCGATTTGGATCGAGCTCCCTTAGTTAAGGAAAAGGAATATAAGGCTCAGCCAAGATCCTCTGTTGTCTTAATGGCTGCCTATATAAATTCTCCCGTAAATTCTTAGAAGGTTCCGTAAACTATCGTTAAAAAAGCTTGCTAATACCTACCTATGTTCCATCATCATCACCATCATCACTCCCTCCACTGTAGCCACTGTAGCGATGTCGATCTTGAAGGCAACGCGAACACGGCATCTCATAAGGTACGCCTGCTGTGGACTGTGCTGGTTTTGGTTAGCAGCTTTTCGATCGCAGAGTTATGGGTGGGTCTGTCTAGCCATAGTCTTTCGCTGCTGGCTGACTCTGGACATATGCTGTCCGATGGTTTGACGCTCGGCTTGGCATTGATGGCAACTTGGATAGCCCAACGACCTGCCAATCGGCAAGCTCCCTTTGGCTATCGGCGCGTTGAAGTTTTAGCTGCTCTGGCGAATGCTCTGGGCGTGGCAACTCTTGCAGGTTGGCTGGGATGGGAAGCAGTGATGCGCCTGCAAACACCTCCCGATGACATTCTCAGTTTGCCGATGTTAATTACGGCGATCGCAGGTTTGGGCGTAAATAGTCTGAATGCGTGGCTCTTACACAAAGATAGCCATGACGATCTCAATCTCAAGGGAGCCTTTCTGCATGTCGTCTCGGATGCGATCAGTTCCGTCGGTGTAATTTTAGCGGCGATCGCGGTATGGAAATTGCAATGGAATTGGGCAGATGGGGCGATCGGTCTCGGTGTCGCAATCTTGATTGGATTGGGCTCCATCCCTCTGATTCAACAAAGCCTAGGGATTCTACTAGAACGGGCTCCTAGCTATCTGGATATCGAAGCAATTCAAGCTCACCTAGAGAGCTTTGAGGGTGTTGCGGTAGTGGCAAATCTGCGCGTATGGTCGATCGCCCTGCAACAAGAAGCGCTCCTCGCCGATCTAAAGGTGTTCACGCAGGATGGCATGGAACGCGATCGCTTACTCAGTCAAATCCAAGCTTCTCTAAAGCAAACCTTTGACATTCATGAGGTGTTTCTGCAAATTACGGCGGTTGATACGATCGCCAGTTCCACTGCCTCAGAAAAGCCGCAAAGCAAATCCTTAGAAACATCCTTCGCGTTAGCTGAGGTGGAAAGCTTTCGCCAAGCCGTTTTACAAGAAGCTGCGATCGCAAAAGAAGGCATCAGCCAAGGATAAGCATCAGACCGTTAAGCATAGACATATCTGAACAAAACTTTCGTAAAGATATTGACAACCTTACTAAATTGTCATGAATAATAAAAGATAGCAAATAGAGATTTCCATCGAAATTTAGAGGGACGAAGATGGATTCAAAACTTTCAATCCTTGGCATTGCCTTAGTAGCGCTACTTGGTGCTGGTTGTGATACAGTCAATACTGTAAACGATACCCCTGCAACTCGGTCGGCTTCACTCAAACAGGTAGATGCTCAAACCCAAGGGAATACTCCAACTCAAGAGAATAAAGCTGAAGCAAAAGTATTCCTCGATCGCGGCAATGCCAAATATAATTCAGACGATAAACAAGGCGCGATCGCTGATTTAAATGAAGCTATCCGTCTCGATCCTAAACTGACAGAAGCCTATGTTAGTCGTGGAAACGCAAAGGACGATCTAGGCGATAGTCAAGGCGCGATCGCTGATTACAGCCAAGCAATTCGTCTCAATCCAAATTTTGCTCCAGCATACAACGAGCGGGGGTTAGCGAAATATAGAGCAGGTAATAAACAAGATGCCAATGAGGATTTTGACAAAGCAATTCGTCTCGATCCTAAACTTGCAGAGGCTTACTATAATCGCGGCAATGCCAAAGATGATTTAGGCGACAAACGAAGCGCGATCGCGGACTATAACGAGGCGATTCGACTCAAGCCTAACTATCCAAAAGCTTATATCAATCGTGGAAACGTTAAAGATGATTCGGGAGACAGTCAAGGAGCGATCGCTGATTACAGCGAAGCAATTCGTTTAAACCCTAACGAGTCTAGTGCTTATCGAGAGCGAGGAGTGGCAAGGTACAGGGCAAAAGATTTCCAAGGGGCGCTCTCTGATTACAACAAAGCAATTCAGCTCAAGCCTAACTATGCGAATGCCTTCTATAGTCGTGGAATTCTAAAGGGAGACTTGGGAGATAAGCAAAGCGCGATCGCCGATCTCACCGAGGCAGCTAAGCTATTCAAGGAGCAGGGAAATACAAGATTTTCAGACCAAGCTTTGCAGAGAATCCAAAAACTCTCGCAATAATGGTATTGGCTATCAGATCGGTACTGTAATTTAAAACAAGGCAAAATTTTAGTCAAAGGTCAACTTACCTTTCAGTGTGAGGTAAATTGAGCCTGGTAACCAAAAGACGAGAATGAGGAAAAATTGGATTAAGTTACCTCGGTAAGAACCTTCTATCAGATTAAATACACAGCCTGCAATACCGATCGCTCCCAAAATCCTCAAGGTTACGGGACGAACCTTGGGGAAAAAGCAAGTAGTCGCAATCACAACAAGTATTGCAGCTATAAAAACCCCTCCTAAGATTAGTTTAGGATGCTGATCGGCTGGTAAGACTGCCAATCTCTCTGATACCATCATGAACAGGGAGCCGCCTGCCAAGATAGTAAAGATCCCAAGAATATTCCACATTGTTTTACTCATGATGTCAGTTCCTCTCTGAAAAGGTATTAGAGTTGTTGGGAAATAAAAACAAGTTGTGGACAGGGTTTTCCTCTTCCCT
>NZ_JAZBJZ010000144.1:0-11624 GCF_036349135.1 Tumidithrix elongata BACA0141 | reverse complement strand
CTCTTCCTTTTTTCTTGATTTTTATTCTCTTTTGGGCTCTCATGAATAATGCAGGATAGCTTGTAGTAGAAAAGATATTTGTGGGTAAGATCGCTATGTTTTCTCCTGTAGCAATCGTGAAAACCTACCTATGTTAAAGCAAGTCAAACAAATCTCCTTAAGTTCCTTACTAATTGGATTGTCCGCGATCGCGGGTTTCGGCGTTTCCCCAGAGATAACGGCAGCCGCACCGAATATACGATTGGCAGACACCGTGCAGCCCACATCCGTTGACTTAGATGCGCTTGCAGATTCTCCTGCCTTATTTCCAATCCAGTCCCAAGGCAAAATCGGTTTTATCGATGCTACGGGTAAGATCGCGATTCCACCTCAATTTGAGAGTGTAAAATCTTTTGTTCAGCTTCCCAATGGATTGCGATTAGCGGCGGCACAGCTAGGAGGGAAATGGGGGTATATCGATACCAGCGGTAAGTTTGTAATTAAACCTCAGTTCACTGGAGCAGGAGATTTTTCGGAAGGGCTGGCGATCGTGGCATTGAATTATAAGGTTGGTTATATTGATGCCACGGGCAAAGCGATCGTACCGATCCAGTTTGAACCCATGTTTTTTGGATTTAGCGAAAATTTCTCTGATGGTCTAGCCGCAGTTCAGGTTGGAGGCAAGGTTGGCTATATCGATCGCCAAGGTAAAATGGTGATTCCACCCCAGTTTCAAATGGCGGGCAGCTTTTCGGAAGGGCTGGCATGGGTGCAGGTTGGCAAGAAGATCGGTTATATCGATAAAACAGGAAAATTTGCGATTCCAGCAAAATTCGATCGCGTCGAGGTGTTCTATAGCGGCACTTTTTCGGAAGGACTCGCATGGGTGGTAGTCAACCATAAGACGGGATACATCGATAGGACTGGAAAGTTCGCGATCCAACCCCAATTTCTCCCGATTCAAACATCTAACTTTACCGAAGGATTAGCAAGGGCTGTGATGGACGATAAGCAAGGGTATATCGATAAAACGGGTAAGTTTGCGATTTCAGGGGATTATGGTTTACTGGGTGAATTTCATGAGGGGCTGGCTCCAGTCTTTCTCAGCGATCGCGGCTATTATATCGATCGCACGGGCAAAATTATCATCAGTCTGCCAAAATCGAGCCATTTAGGAAGCTTTACCCATGGATTGGCTTGGGTTTCTGGACGCGACAAAACGGGCTATATCAATAAAACAGGGCAGTTTGTCTGGACGATTCCACACCGCTAAAAACGGGAATTGGGATGGAAGATTTTGTCATACCATTTTCAAAAAAGATGCAACGCATCTTTTTTGAAAAATCCGCGCTCAGCGCGGAATCCAAACTCCTATCTGTCGCATATTCAAGAGAAATCGGTCTCCAATGTAGCGGAGGGAGATTCGAACTCCCAACAACCCGATCCTGAGTCGATAACCCTCATTCTTCGACCCTTAGGGGTTGCCCGTTCGGATAAGGTTTGAACAAGGATGTTTTTGGTGCTCTACCATTGAGCTATCCGCCACAAAACCTAGAGTAGCACATATACTACAAAAATACTACAAAAAATATATTGGTAATTTTAAACCAACTGGGTTCAAGTGGCGATCGCGTCCTATTTCAAACAAAATCTAGAGGCTATAACCGCGACTCATCGATACTTTACGTGCTTCAAACAGTTTTAAAACTGCCTCAGTAATTAAGCCAATCACCTTAGAGTTACAACTAGCCAAAAACACTTCAGAGTCAATCTCTCTTTCAAAAAACTGTCTCGCCATTTGCAATAAATAACGAATTTCATCAAACCCAGAAGATTTCACCATAAATGTAGCGACAGGTGAGTTCCTCACATCATATTCAGAGTCAAGCGTTCTTCCCTTCTCTAATAATTCTAGTACTTCCTTTTCTACGCTGTTGTTTAGGGGAGATGGAATTTCCACGCAAGGAAGGAATTGCTCCAGTCCTGCAACCAATATATCCTCGGAGGGTAACTCTCCCATCATGGTTGATAAAGGAATATCGCGACCGATCCGAAAAGATAGAGCTTCTAAGACCGCGATCGAAGTCAACTTTGTACCGAGGTAAAGCTTGGCAACTTCTAGGTTATTACTGGTTCGTTCGAGCATTTCAGCATAGGCGCGATCGTCAGGCTCCCCTTGATATTGCCTAAACACAAGCTCGGGTCTGAGAAAGCTTATAAACCCTTCCATCTTTTGCATCGACTTGCGATAGCCATGCACCGTATAGGAATTTGTGTTTTTTAGATCGTGATTGGTCTCGGGTAATAAGTTCCAGGTATTGTTGAGAAAATGAGCCGAATTAGGGCTGGAAAAGTTCTGTACATCTCGATTTGCTAAACGCACCGATCGCTTTACGCTTTGGATAATATTTTCACTCGTCCACCCCAGCTCGAATTTATGATTTGCCTCTTCAAGTCGGTTATATAAAATATCACTGACCGTCAAACCTGAAGATGACTTGGGTCGAAACGGAATTGTTGCTTCAATACAGGCAGCAATTTCAACTAACTGGCTAAAGGCAAGCAAATTTTCTAGGGTTTTGAGGCAAATTAAAGCACTTAGAAATTCATTTTGCCCTGACGTGGGTTGCATCGATTGTCCGGGCACAAAACCAAAAATCAAGGCTACTAACGTAAAAATGTAATCATCTTGAAGTTCAGATGCTTCTAAAATCACGAGTTGTTCGTCAACTTCTTTGACAAAAGGTGCAATATATCGACTGATATTGACACTGACTCCCTGATCTACCTGTACGTAGACTAAATCGTGAAACAAAGCAGCAATCACCTCGATCGCATCGCCCCCATCACCCACCTCAAAAATATGATCTGGCGTATGAAATGAGCGCCACCGACCCGTCATGGTTTGGATGATTAACTCAGATATTTTGGTAAGTTGCGGCAAATCAATTTTTCCACCTAGCTTACCGACTGCCCAGAGTAAGCGCTCTAGGCATCTTTTTCTATCTTGTCCATTGTCCATGCAGCCCTCTTCAGCCTTTGCTTGCTTTAGTGCCTAATATTTATGCTCAAGATTTATGCCAAATAGCTACAGTCTAGTATTTGTGGCAATATTTGAGGCAAATTTATAGACAGATGTGAATGTATTAGATTGCAGTGTAATCATTAAAGCTATTTTCAGTTAAGTATGGTAGAGCAATGTAGCTCATTTAACCTTGAATAGTTTGCTAATCTGCATTTTTTGTATTTTCTTTTTAATCGGCCAAATTTCTAGCGAGACCTACAGGAACAAACTAACCCCACCCGTGCAATTTATGCAAGTTCGATCTACATTTTAATACCTATTTTATCTATGCCACAAACTGCTATCTCATTCACCGATCAAAAGAATTTGTAAGCACACTTAGTAATCTAAAACTTTAGTTCATACCTGAAATTTAAATAAGAAATTATCGTAATAGGATGAAACTTTTTAAGCATTAAAGGATATTGCTGCGAGATGAATCAAAAAAGCTGAGTAATATCTGCTGATGTGGGACTGCTAATGGACGCACTTGCTTGGCTTTTTCAGAATAGCGATCGCCTCGGGCAATATCTTCAATTGTCAACAAATCCATATCCCATCCTTCATGCAATTCCAAAGCCTCCAGACCCACCGATAGTTCGGCAAAAAAGACATGGCGTTTAGCGACCTCTGTAGGGTAGCAGCCCACAAGTTCGAGTTTAGGTGGTGCATAGCCAATTTCTTCCAACAGTTCGCGCTGCATGGCAAACTCTGGGGTTTCGTCTGCTTCTATGTGACCGCCAAACATCGACCAGCAACCGGGATGAACAATGGTGGGAATATCATCTCGCAGTTGCATCAAAAAACGATCTTGGTAACGCAAGATCGCGATCGCTACTAATTTTTGCGGCTTGTTTTCTGAGTTGTTCATCTTTAACATGTTATTTAACAAGTTGCTGCCTGCTCGCAGGATATTACCGCCAAAACACGACAAAAACACGAAGGCGCGACTATGTATCATTGAATACTATGTGAGTGCATTAATGCCAGATAATGAATAGATTAACGACCTATTATGAACGCAAACTGTGCCAGTAACCTGCGAGAAGATAGAAGCAATCAAGCTAGAGAAAGCTGAAACGGGAGCAACTTTTCTCAAACTTGCAAACGGTCTAACATTAATTCATCAAGAGATTCCCACAACTGCTGTTGTATCCGTAGATATATGGGTTCAGGCTGGAACTACATCTGAGCCAGAAGAATGGGCAGGGATGGCTCATTTTTTAGAGCATATGATCTTTAAGGGAACACAGAATATTTTACCTGGGGAATTTGACATTGTAATTGAGTCACAGGGGGGCATTGCCAATGCGGCAACCAGTCTCGATTACACCCATTTTATGTTCACAACCGCAGCCAATCATTTTGATTTAACCCTCTCCTATCTTGCCGATATGCTGCTTAATGCCAGCATTCCCGATGATGAGTTTTACCAAGAGCGACAGGTTGTGATCGAAGAAATTCGCCAAGCCCTTGACGATCCTGATTGGCTTGCCTATCAGCAGTTGATGGAAACCGTCTATGAAAACCATCCCTATAGCCGTTCCGTACTGGGCTCTGTTGAAGTTTTAGAACAGTTGACCCCAGCACAAATGCGTGCCTATCATCGCCATCACTATCATCCCAAACAGATGACCGTTGCGATCGTTGGCGCGATCGCTCAAGCAGAGGCAGTAGAAATTGTCAGCGCCGCCTTCGAGCATCGCGATGCTTTTGTAAGTCTTTCCATGGATGCCACGATTGCTGCTTCTCAAGTGCATGCTCCCATGAATGTAGCGAACGATCGCCCTAAAGCTAAAGTCAACATAACAGGGATTCGCAGACACCAAGAGCAATCGCCTCGACTACAGCATAGCCGTTTGACCCTAGCATGGCTGGGTGCCAGTGTGGAGTCGCTTGAGGATGCCCTATGCCTCGAACTGGTTTCGGTGATTTTGGCTGAGGGACGTTCTTCGAGACTGGTGCGAGAGTTACGCGAAGAGTTGGGCTGGGTTCAGGATATTGGTAGCGGTTTCACGATGCAGAAAGAACCCGGACTCTTTACCATTAGTGCCTATCTAGATGACAGCTATCTCGAACCTGTGGAGCATAAAATCGTGCATCAGGTGGCACAACTATCGACAACCTTGGTCACGGATGCCGAATTAGATCGAGCCAAGCGATCGCTCTGTAACAATTTCGCCTTTTCCCTAGAGTCACCCAATCAACTCGCTAGCTTTTTGGGGTATCACGGTCTACTCGGCTGTGAAGACCTATGCGCTAACTGGGCAACCACCTATTGCGAGCTAATTAGGCGCGCGCAACCCTCTGATATCCAAGCTTTAGCGCAAAAATACCTGTCCCCAGAACATTATGCGATCGCAAGCTTAATACCCATTTGAAGGTCAAAGTGACGCATTTTCTGTATAGTTTTGGGATCGATTACGAGCGAACATTGAACAGATGACGGATGCTTTACCTAAAGTCTCACCTGAAATTTTGAAACGCCAAACCTACCGCATGGTTCTCCCTAACGGTATCGTGGTCTTGGTGGTGGAAAACCCAACGGCAGACATCATTGCGGCACGTTGCTTTTTTAAAGGGGGGACAAGGGTAGAAACCTCCAATCTTGCAGGTATATCGCATTTGGTTTCCTCTTTACTCACCAAAGGCACAATCAACAACTCTTCTCAAGAAATTGCCGAACAGATCGAATCCATCGGTGCTTCGCTAGGAACGGAAGCTTCCCCCGATTACTTTTTACTCAGCATTAAAACGATTTCGGCAGACTTTGCCACAATTTTGACTTTAGCCGCCGAAATTTTGCGATCGCCGACTTTTCCCCTCACCGAACTAGAGTTAGAACGACGCCTGACAATTCAAGCAATTCGATCGCAGCAAGAACGCCCCTTTAGTATTGCCTACGATCACCTGCAAAAACTCATGTATGGCGATCATCCCTATGGATTCTCGGCATTGGGCACAGAACTAACCGTCGATGAAATTGAACAATCCGATCTATTCGCTTATCATCAGACCCATTTTCGCCCCGATCGGATGGTGATTAGCATTGCAGGAAGAATTACGCCCGAACGAGCCTTAGCCCTAGTAGAGGAAACTTTTGGGGATTGGCAACCTCAGACGCAAGTTACGCCACCCATGGTTGAGATGCCTCCCTTTCAGCCCAAACGCATGCTGTCGGAACAGGACACGCAACAGGCGATCGTCATGCTAGGGTATCGTGCGCCAGCCGTGAATTCAAAAGACTATGGGGCACTCAAATTAATTACAACCTACCTAGGTAACGGTCTATCTAGCCGCCTGTTTGTGGAATTGCGCGAAAAACGCGGACTCGCCTACGAAGTCTCAGCCTTTTATCCAACGCGCTTAGAGTTATCTCAGTTCGTCACCTATATGGGTACAGCACCCCATAATGCCGATATTGCTCTCAAGGGACTCAAAGCTGAATGCGATCGCCTCATCCATGACATGCTCGATCTAGATGACCTAGAGATTTCTAAAAGTAAGCTTTTAGGACAATACGCCTTGGGAAAACAGACCAATAGTCAGATCGCGCAGGTATTTGGTTGGTATGAAGTCCTAGGGCTAGGTGTGGCATTCGATCTCGACTTTGTTACCCTGATCGAATCGGTCACCGTGCATGAAATTCAACAAGCGGCCCAAACTTATTTGGTCACACCTGCTGTCTCTGTCGTTGGCTCTGCTGAAGCTTTAGGGACTTTGGTTTAGCTCAAATCCAGCCACTACGATGATGAGGGTATGTTTGCGCGATCGCTTTTGAAAAAATTTTCGCGTAATCGATCGCGATCGGTGTTAGTCTATATCTGGCTCGGATCTATGCGATCTCAACGCCCGAACCGTGTCAGGGTCGGAAGGCAGCAGCACTAAGGGATGCTTGGAATAGGCGTAGTACCCGGGCTACTTTATTGGTTACGTTTGGTAACCGAATTTAGTGACTGGAAATTCAGTTGAGAAAAATGACTCAATTGGCTGAAACTTATCAGATCTCTCAACAAATAACGATCGTGAGTAACAGTCAGAACCTACTTTCAGAAGTTATTTAATTATTTGAGTCACAGTATTATTTGTACTAAAGAGCAAGGAATAGATTAATGGGAAGAGCTAATAAAGTCGTCTTAGCATATTCTGGTGGCGTAGACACGTCCGTATGCATCCCCTACCTCAAGCAAGAGTGGGGCGTTAAAGAGGTCATCACTTTAGCAGCCGATCTGGGACAAGGCGATGAATTAGAGCCAATTCGCCTCAAAGCCTTGGCCTCGGGTGCAGAAGTATCCCTCGTTCAAGATGTCGTTGCCGAGTTTGTCCGCGACTATGCTTTTCCTGCGGTGAAAGCTAACGCCTTTTACGAAAACCGCTATCCGCTTTCTACGGCTTTAGCCCGTCCTTTAATTGCAAAAATCTTGGTGGATGCTGCTGCTGAGTATGGCGCAGATGCCGTAGCCCATGGTTGCACGGGTAAAGGCAACGACCAAGTACGTTTTGATGTTTCGATCGCCGCCTTAAATCCCAAGCTTAAAGTTTTAGCCCCCGCCCGTGAATGGGGAATGAGTCGCGAAGAAACGATCGCCTATGGTGAGAAATGTGGCATCCCTTCACCTGTAAAAAAATCTTCACCCTACAGTATTGACCGTAACCTGTTGGGACGCGCGATCGAAGCGGGCATTCTCGAAGATGCTTGGCAAGAAGCCCCCGAGGATGTGTTTGTGATGACCAAAGCGATCGCCGATACGCCCAATGAGCCTACCTACACTGAGATCGCTTTTGAAAAAGGCATCCCCGTTGGCTTGAACGGCACTGCGCTCGATCCTGTAGCGCTCGTGACGCAGTTGAATGCGATCGCGGGTGACAATGGCGTCGGTCGCATCGACATGATCGAAAATCGTCTGGTTGGGATTAAGTCCCGTGAGATCTATGAAACGCCTGCCATGAGCGTATTAATTGAGGCGCACCGCGATCTCGAAAGTCTCACCCTCACCGCTGATTTGACCCAATACAAGCGCAACATTGAGGAAACCTATTCCCGCATGATCTATAACGGTCTGTGGTACAGCCCTCTAAAAGTCGCCCTTGATGCTTTCATCGACAGCAGCCAAGAACGGGTATCGGGTACGGTTCGCATCAAGTTTTTTAAAGGTACTGCGGCAATTGTCGGGCGTAAGTCGGTCAATTCTCTCTATAATGAAGAGCTAGCTACCTACACCAGTGCTGACCTGTTCGATCATAAAGCAGCAGAAGGCTTTATTTATATCTGGGGCATGCCGACCCGTGTTTGGTCGCAAACAGCAAACGGCTAACTCACGGCTAACTTCTACCCTATGGCGAGCGATCCCCCCCGTACAACCTCAGAGGAACAGGTATTTTTTAATGGCAGACCCGCCGCGATCGGCAGTGTCGGTCGCCTGTTTCTCAGCATTATTACCCTCGGAATTGCTTGGCTTTGGTTTTGGCTAAAAAACATCAATACCCGTTATTTGATCACATCGCAACGGATTGTGATTGAAACGGGTATTTTTTCTCAAAAGATTGACACGATCGAACTTTATCTAATCGATGATATTCAGCTAGAAAAGCCCTTTAGCCAAAGACTAATGGGAACGGGAAATATGCTGCTGATCACACAGGATATCTCTACACCCAAAGTTTATCTAGAGCGCTTACCCTTGGATGTCCGCCAGCTTTATGAGCTTATACGCCCATACATCCAGAAGGGTAGACAACGCTATCGGATGCACAATGATGAGGACTTCGATCGCAGATCGTGATGGGGGTTCGTACCACATTGAGGTGGTGTTAGGCTAAACTGATGCTAAGGGCTGCAAATTGATTAGGGTTGTATTCCTAATTTTTCGCTCTGGTGAAATGCGGAAGTTATTAATTCTTAGATTCTCACGAACGGAAGTATTGTTCGCGATTAAAAAGGCAATTCATAGAATTTCCGTTAAACTCCCGTTAAACTAAAGTAATACAACTCATAGCACCGTACGATTAGCAGAAATGTCATCATCTTCTTCGATTTCAGTTAGAGAGCTACCCCTGTTTCCATTGCCTGAAGTTGTGCTTTTCCCCGGACAGTCTCTCCCTCTGCACATCTTTGAGTATCGCTATCGCATGATGATCAACACTGTCTTAGAAAGTGATGGCTATTTTGGCGTATTAATGTGGGACTCTGAAGCAGGGCAACCGACCAATGTTGGGTGCTGCGCCAAAATTGTGCAGCACCACCGCATGCCTGACGATCGCTTTAAACTCTTAACCCTTGGACAACAACGATTTCGGGTTTTAGAGTATATTCGCCAGACCCCCTATCGCGTTGGGTTAGTGGAATGGATTGAAGATGAGCCCAGTAACGATGCCCCCTATCTCTTGGCAACGGAAGTCAGAGAATTACTGGATGATGTCGTGCGCTTGTCTCAAAAGCTAACGGAACAAGAAATTGAGCTACCTCAAATTCCTCGCAGTCCCATCGAACTTTCCTATTGGATTGCCAGCAACTTTCAAGGGGCAAGTGGAGAGCAACAGGCATTGTTAGAAACCCTCGATACCGCCGCCCGCCTACGTCGAGAAGCTGAGATTCTTTCCTCAACTCGCAGTCAACTCGCCGCTCGGACTGTGCTTAAAGAGACCTTTAATCAGTCGTAGTTCTATTCCCAAACAATCTTTCTCCATTGAGAATAGAACATTTCATCTCTCATTCCTCTCATATAGGTAATTTCTCATGCGAATTGGTGTGCCTAAGGAAATCAAAGATCAAGAGTTTCGCGTGGGTTTAACACCTGCTGCTGTAGCAACTCTCGTGAAGCGATCGCACAAGGTCAGCATTCAAAAGGAAGCTGGTTTAGGAGCTGGTTTTCATGATGCCGACTATGTCAAAGCAGGCGCAACCATCGTTGAGACAGCAAAGCAAGCCTATGCCCAAGACATGGTTGTGAAGGTCAAAGAACCCTTGCCATCTGAGTATGAATTGCTACATTCCGATCTGATTTTATTTACCTATTTACATCTTGCCGCCAATCGCGATCTGACGAAGGCATTACTGCGATCGGGGGCATCTTGTATTGCCTACGAGACCGTACAAACAGCCACTGGGCAACTACCTCTTTTGACGCCCATGAGTATCATTGCAGGTCGCTTATCCGTACAGTTTGGCGCGCACTATCTCACCAAGCAACAGGGTGGAAGTGGGGTTTTGTTGGGTGGAATTCCAGGGGTGCGATCGGGACGCGTAGCGATTTTGGGGGGTGGTGTGGTTGGTACGGAGGCCGCTCGCATGGCAGTGGGTCTAGGCGCGCGCGTACAAATTCTTGATATTAGTTCGACAAGACTGAGCGAACTGGAAATCATCTTTGGCTCGCGGGTGGAATTGCTCTATAGTACGCCCAACAGCATTGCTGAAGCCGTCGCTGATGCCGATCTGGTGATCGGAGCTGTATTATTGGCGGGTGGTCGCGCCCCGATTTTGGTGTCAAAAGAACTCGTGGGGAAAATGCGATCGCATTCTGTCATTGTTGATGTAGCTGTAGATCAAGGTGGTTGTATTGAGACTGGGCGAACCACCTCCCATACAGAACCTGTCTACGAAGCTGAAGGCGTATTACACTATGGCGTACCAAATATTCCCGGAGCAGTGCCTTGGACATCCACGCAAGCCCTTGTGAATGCTACGCTTCCCTATGTCTGTGCGATCGCCCGTGAGGGCATGGATGCGCTCTCTCACGATCAGGTACTTGCGAAAGGTTTAAATATTAAAAATGGAATCATTGTCCATCCTGAAGTTTTAAAGACATTCCCTGATTTAGGGTAATAGATGGATAAAGAGTCTTGTAATGTTTAAATAATCTGAGTTCAGGTTAAGGATTCGGAACAAATCAAGCCGACTTGCTGGAACCGAGAGGTTTGCTCCCCCTGCCCTATCGGGCATCCCCCTTGAAAAAGGGAAGTGAGTTCTCCCCCCTTGAAAAAAGGGGGGTGGGGGGGGATCCTTGGGATGTATAGCATTTCAGGTTTTCTTATCCCGAACTGACGTTAAATATAGAATAGTTCGCACATCAATACGATCGCAGTGCCGATCGCGTAAGCAAGGATATCCATCCAATCAAAGGTAGTTCCGATCACGATCGCTAAAAGCTTGTATTGTCGTAACCCTAAGCGATCGACAAGATTCAAATACTGCAAACCTTCGATCGTACAGGCAAACCCAAACACAGACAAAGCGGCAACTGTTGTAGGAATCTTCCAAAAAGACCGAATCAAACAATAGACTTGTTTGGAAATAATAGATAATAACAAAACAGTTAGAAGGCGAGATGTAAATGCTAAACCTAGAACGCATTTTTAAACAGGATCGACTAATACGAGCAATGACGGGGCTTAATCTTAAAGCCTTTGAGCTTCTTTTACCGACGTTTACAGAAGCATATCGTCAAAGTCTGATCAAACCCGAAATCACGCGCAAACGTGAACTAGGAGGGGGACGTAAAGCCACTTTACGCACAATAAAAGACAAACTGCTTTAGGGCATCTCTAAAAATACAAACAAGAGTAGGAAGGGATTTGAGGAAAA
>NZ_JAZBJZ010000143.1:0-11720 GCF_036349135.1 Tumidithrix elongata BACA0141 | reverse complement strand
AGCTTTCTATCTTAACTTTTATAGTTTTTTGTCTTGACAATGGGGAGCACTTTACAGAACGTTGATAGTTTTTATGGCAATAAAAGCAGTCAATATGACCAATAGGTTCTAATTCTCCAAACCCAATAATTTCACCTTCTTGCTCGGCGACATAGGTATGGCGACTCGAACAGACCTTTGCCCAATCTCTAAAACCGATATTGTCGGGAGCCCAAGCTTTGATTTGAGCGCTTGAATAATCGCGGATGTTGACTTCTCGCACGGTGTCGTGAAACAACTGCGCAACTTGTTGGGCATCTTGAATTTCAAACAATCTCACTTCCATAGCCCTGCTTTACACTTCCTTCGCGATCGCTTCCCAGAACATCAAAATCGAATAGAACTCTATCATTTAATACAAATTCCTCTTAAATCTCCAACAGATCGTTTTTTGGATTCCGATCTGAGCGTGTTTGTTCTTGAAAATGATATAACGTAGTAGCTCACAATCAATTGGGGTAGAGTAGGAAAACATTCTTGATAATTAATAGGCTATTTCACTATGAGTTCGAGCGTTTATGAAATCCTATCCCAAACTCAGAGACAACGAGTTAGTGATGGCGCGATCGCGCCAATTCTTAAAGGCTCAGAATCTGCCAATCGCATCCTTGTGCTCCTATGGTCTCAACTAGGCGATTTTGACAGCTTAGAGTACGCATGGTGGGTACAAAGAGAAATTGAGTATATGCAAACTCAAGGAATATCTATTTGTGCAGTGGGAATTGGCGATCGCAACTCTGGTCAAAGTTTCTGTAACTATACAGGGTTCAAGCAAGAATACCTATATGTCGATCCGACAGGTGCGCTGCATAGAGAAATCGAACTATATGCTGGGCTATCACTTAAGCTACCTGGATTTTCGGCTGCTCAGAATGCTTGGTTAAACCTATTGCTGATGTGTGCGGGTATTGGCAGCCCTGGTACATTGGCGGAAGTGCTTCGTGGCTATCGAGGCGATCGACTTGCTCCGCAACTCATTGGCGATGAGGAAGTGATTCGAGCAGCCCCCTTGCCTCCACTCAAAGGATCATTCTTTAAATTTGCTGGGGGGAGTGGGTTTCAGCGTCCATTTGAACTTGCGACATTGCGTTTGCGCAATATGGTAGAGGTTCTTAGTCATTGGCATTCCTATGTGCCCGATGCCGCCTATCTAACCCAGCGCGGTGCTACGTTTCTGTTTGACGAGCAGAGAGAACTGCTCTACGAACATCGCGATCGCGGTATCCTTGGCTTTGCAGCTAATCCTAGCGATCCTATGTCATTTATCAGGGAAAGAAATACTTAAAACAGAATTAATCGCCAGAGGGTAATTTGACTATAAAGGTACTCCCAACCCCGATTTCGCTACTTACTTCCACTTTGCCACCATGGGTTTCGACAATCTGTTTGACGACCGCCAGCCCTAAGCCAGAGCCTTCATATTGACGATTTAGTGCATTATCGAGTTGGGTAAAAGGCTGAAATATTTGGTTGATGTTTTCTGGCGCAATTCCAATACCTGTATCAATCACAGAAATCTGGATGTAAGATTTCTTCTCATTGCGATCGCCGATCTCGGTAGTAAGGTTAGCCGCTAAAGTAACCCGTCCGCCACCTGACGTAAATTTGATGGCATTGTTGAGTATGTTAATCAGTACTTGACGTATGCGTCGTTCGTCTAAGGAAACATCTGGTAAATCAGGCTCAATCTCGCTCTCAAGCTGAATATTCTTTTGAGAAGCTTGCGGTTTGACAAATTCTAAACTGGCTTGACAAATTTGTTTGATTGACGTTGGCGAACAATTTAGTTCTAAATACCCAACTTCAGCGTCAGAAAAATCAAGAATGTCATTGATTAATTCTAATAGATGGCTTCCACTCTGCTCGATGATTTGCAAAGCTTCTTTCTGTCTGCTATTGACAGATCCATAGACCTCTTCTTGCAAAAGTTCTGAGATTCCCAAAATAGGATTCAGTGGTGTGCGAAGTTCGTGACTCATCGTAGAGAGAAATCTATCTTTGAGTTGAACCGCACTAACCAGTTTGTGATTGACGAATGATAGTCTTTTGTTTGCCTCTTCGAGGTCTCTTTCAGCCTGTCTGCGATCGCTAATCGCATGGGCAAGGGCAATCTTGTCAGAAATATCTCTTACAACCCCTTGAACTCCGATCGCAAATCCTTCAGAATCTTTGGCTGGAAGCATGTCAGATGAGACCCAAACATGACTACCATCTTGCTGAAGATGGCGAAATTCGATCGCCATAGGTTCTTTCAAGCCAGATACAAGAATTCTCTCAAAATATGCGATAAAGCGGATGCGATCGATCGGATAGACCAGATCGACGATCGATCTGCCTAACCATTGGTCAGGCTCCCAGCCAAATAATTCTTTAAACTGCGGGGAGAGACTGGTAAATTTGCCGTCTAAGTTAGTTGCCCAAATCAAGTCGTCTGTACATTCCACAAAATAGCGAAATTTGTTCTCACTCTTCGCTAAGGCTGCTTCAGATTGCTTATGCAAGCGAAGTAAGTCAGAAATTGTACTGGTTAACTGCTTTCTCTCTAGCAAATTATCTAGCGATCGCTGCAATCTTTCGGGAATTAATTGGTCTTTTACGAGATAGTCATGGGTTAGATTTTTGATGGTTTGAGCCACGGCAGTCTCATCCACTTGCTGAATCAGCATTAGGGCAGGTAATTGAGATGATTCCTGTTGCTGCATCCATTTTAAAACTTCCAGTCCATTCCCATCCTGTAGCTGAAATCCCACTAAAATGGCATCAGGTTTTTCTACCTCACATAGATTCCTGGCTTCACTGAGGGTATGAGCTTCCAAAATATGATAGTTGTCAGGGCGATCGCACTTCAAAAATCGACCGTAGGTTTGTCGATCTATTTCAGAATCATCAACTATCAAGATTGTAGCGATCATAGAAATTAGCCGAATCTAGGCAAGAAAATATTAAATGGAATTTAAGAAGATAACCACGGGTAAGCCAGAAAAAATCATATTCAGATGGAGTTCGGAGATTCCTGAATCTTTTCTCAGCTAAACATTTGAAACTAGCGACGAGATATCACCAAATATAGATATAGATATCACTAAATATGAACGATCGCGAGAATAAATTAAAATTAAATAAGCTTTAGATGGGCTCTATGCAAAAAAATAAAATTTTAGAATGATTTCCTAAATCGTATAACCTCCCGATCTGAGATATTCCATTGGATAGATAAAATTTTTCTGTAAGCTTCGCACGAAAGAAAGAACAATTCCTGAAAATACGACTGACTCTACAGGAGAAGTCATGTATCTATTCCCGATTTATTCTAGGCAACCAATATTACATGTAAACATTTCTGAATAATAGTTTTGGGATTTTTCCCGTAACATCCCTAACATAATAACACCTAAATTATGAATAACGAATGTCCTTCAAAAGGCATGAGATGTTTAGTTATGATAGTACTGTTACCCATACGTTCAATTTTCGCAAACAATAAGATGAAGTTAGCTTAGGAGAAAACTATGGTTTTAGTTGCGCAGGCAAGCCAAAGTGAAAGAACCCTGTTCATTCAACGTACCTATGGACATCTTGCAGGGGCAGTAGCAGCATTTACGCTTTTAGAATTTGCTTTTCTAAATTCTCCCTTGGCAGGAATGATGTTGAACCTACTTTCTGCCAATCGATATATGTGGCTGTTATTACTGGGAGGTTTTGCCCTATTAGGTTGGTTAGCAAGAGAGTTAGCTTCTAGAACATCTTCCCTGCAATCTCAATATTTGGGACTGGGATTCTATGTGATTGCGGAAGCAATCATTTTTGTCCCACTTCTATTCATTGCAATTCATTTCTCAAGTCCTTCGGTCTTACCCAATGCTGTTGTTTTGACGGGGGTGATGTTTGCGGGCTTGACCGCGATCGCCTTTACAACGCGCCAAGACTTCTCTTTTTTAAGAGGTGCGTTAACAATGGGTGGATTTATCGCCCTCGGGCTGATTTTGTGCAGCATTATGTTTGGCTTTAGCCTTGGGCTTTGGTTCTCGCTGGCTATGGTTGTCTTCGCCTGTGCTGCCATTTTGTACGACACCTCGAATATCATCCATCATTTCTCAACGGAGCAGTATGTGGCGGCATCGCTGGAGCTATTTGCTTCGGTGGCACTACTGTTTTGGTATATCCTCCGCATTTTGATGGAGTTTAATCGTCGCTAAATTCAAAACCATTGAGAATAAAGAAGGAAGAATCAAAGATCCTTCCTTCCTTTGGATAGAACTAGAGATTATTGCAAAAAACACCTAGAAATCGAAGTAAATAAACGGCAAGTTCTTTTCAGGTCCCAGTAAGCCCACTAAATAGAGACTGATCGGAACGAGAAAGAGTTTGACTTGCCAAGTAAATTGCAAACGAGCGCGATCGCATCGATATAGCAAAAACATAACCCCGACAATTCCCGCCATCAGTAGAGCTATTTGCCCCGCAGTCATGCCTAAGGACTCCACGTAAATTTTGACGCCAAACTGCGGATCGGCCGCCCGTCCCCACATTCTCTGTAAAAATAGGTTGGTATCGGCAAGATTGGGTAGGCGAAATGGAATCCAACCGATGAGAACGATTAGCTGAGTCAGGGCGATCGCGGCAAGTTGCATGGGCAATAATTTCCAAGCATCCATCAATCGCTCAAACTTTGACCCCACCACCATCACGATGCGGTGAAGTGCCAGTGCCATGCCATGCCATGCTCCCCAAAGAATAAATCCCCAGTTGGCTCCGTGCCAAATACCTACGATCAGCATAATAATCATGAGATTGACGCAGGTTAAAAATAAGCCCTTGCGAGAACCACCGAGGGGGATGTAGACATAATTTCGCATCCAATCGCCCAGGGTAATGTGCCAACGTCGCCAAAAATCGCTGATGCTGCCTGCGAAATAGGGAAAATCAAAGTTTTGGGGTAGTTTAAATCCCAGCAGCATGGCACTGCCCCGCGCCATATCGATATAACCGCTGAAGTCAAAATAAATCTGCAAGCCAAAGCCAAACAGTGCCAACCATAGATCGACACTCCCCGCCCGTTCCATATTGCGAAAACATAAATCGACATAGCGAGCCATATTATCGGCAACAATGCCTTTTTTGATCGCGCCAGAGGTAATCAACCACACCCCATCCACCATATCCTCTAGCTTTGGACTAGGGCGTGAGGCTAATTGTGGGGCAAATTCGTGAAATCGAACGATGGGGCCTGAGAGGATTTTGGCAAAAAAGGTTTTATAGGTCACGAAGCTGAGAAAGTCCTTGGCTGGGGCACCGCCTCGAAAAATATCGACGAGATAGGCGATCATCTCAAACACAAAAAAGCTCAGCGTGATCGGAGCGACGATACTTGTCTTTGCCCATGTTGCGATCGCATTACTAGCCGATAGCCCTGTGAGACTGGCAACAATCGATAGTAAAAAAGGAATGTACTTAAACCCGACCAAAAGCAAGACGTTAAAGCTTACCCCCACAAACAAAAGCCAGCGTTTTAGTTGGTAATTGCTGGTTTTGATCTTTGCCCCCAGCCAAAAATTTACCCCCGTCATCACGATCAAGAGCCAGACATACTGCACTTGAATTAAGGAATAAAATAATAAACTCGCCGTCAGTAAAATCAACAGGCGAGTTTGAAGGTGAGGGATTAACCAGTAAATGATGGCAATACTAATTAAGAACGAGCCATATTCAAGGGAGAGAAAATCCATATTAGGTAATGACTTCGGGTTCGGTAACTTGCTCTATGTGGGGGTCAATTACATTGGCTGGTTTGATCGGTAGCCAACTGGGTAAAGCGGGCGTAGTTTCTTCAACCTGCAATTGCACACACGGAATTGTATCTGAAAGTATGGAACTTGCCATCATTCCTGTATGAATTTCTAGATGAGCATTTTGTACCGACTCAAAAATTAAATGCTGCCCTGGGAAGACAACCTTCTCAAAGTACCAGTTGGCAACATTAGAGATGCGGGCAATTTGAATTTTGCTGGTGGCATTAACATAGCAGCAAACGATTTTGTCTTGACTGTTTTCGGGTAGTGGATCGAATACCGACATAATAATTTTTTATGGAGCGAGTAAAGTTTAACGACCTGTAATAACTTGCAATTAACTGTGGACTAGCGAGACTCCCCGTATTTCAGCCTTTATTCGGTTTAAATTTAGGTTGGACTGGGATGATTAGCCTATAGCCAAAGGGTCTCAGGTTGGAAATTCTCTTCAAAAGTGGGTATCGCAAGATATTTCGCGATCGCTATTGAAGGTGATTTTTGCCATTTTTAGCCCCAAATTAAGTGATTCTTGCCTAAAGGCAAAGGTTTGAATCTCACCCCTCTTTCGGTACAAAACAAAGTTATCACTACAAAGGAGGTGTGATTGTAAAAGCGTTTACCAAGTAGGGAGAATTCCTGAGAAAGTTAGGCGGATTTTTTAGATATTTTTTATGTAGTGGGGAAATTACCGACCAACGCCAGCTAATGCCGAAATTGGGGCAGAAAGTGCTTCCTCGAGGGGGGCAATTCCCAGACGTTCTTCTAGAATGTCCATGACGGTGCGACCAAAGTCATCTTGATTGCGCTGCCATGCCTGCAAACAAATTTCACCAAAGAATGACCCTAAAGGCTCAGGATTCCACAAAAGTTTTTTGGCTGTCCAAGGCATCATGCTCATGGGGTTATAGCCGGGCTGAATCACATCGTGTTTAAAGGCGAATTCCTCAAGGTGGGTGTGAGGCTGTAAGCCAATAAAGAAGATCGCAGGTTCGACTTTGTCTTTCCCAAAGATTTTCTCTAGTTCGCGATGATAGGCGATCGTCTGGCGAATGGTCTCAAAGGTTTCGTCAATCACGTTAAAGGAATAATTGACGGAAACCAGTTCGTTAAAACCTGCGCTTTTGAGGTCGCGACAGTTTTGCAACACCGACTTGAGGTTGTACCCCATCCGCATTTTGCGGATTAATTCTTGCGAACCACTGGTAATGCCGATTTCAAAGTAATTCATGCCTGTGGCTACCATGAGTTCGCACAGCTCAGGCGTGAGGTTATCCGCACGAATATAGGCCGCCCAGTGAATATCCTGCATGCCAGCGGCTAAGACTTTACGCAATAGCTCGATCGCATCATCAATATATTTCTTGGCAGGAATAAACTGCGCGTCGGTAAACCAGAAATTGCGAACACCTCGGCTATAGAGCTGCTGCATCTCTTTGACGACTTCATCGGCAGGATTAATTCTGACCTGCTTGCCTTCGATCACGGTGTAGATGCAATAGCAGCAGTTGTGTGGACAGCCACGCTTGGTTTGCACGCCGATATAAAAGTCGCGATCGCGGAAGTAATAGTTAAATTCTGACCAGATCGACTCGATGTAGTCGTAGTTACAGGCAGTTTTTTCAATGGGGGCAGGTTGCTCGTGAATCAAGCGATCGCGGGGTTTGGTTTCGCCCACCACATAGCAGCGATCGCTAGTGATATCAATACCCTGTACCAGTCGCTCTAGTAAAGATTCGCCTTCGCCCACGGAAATAATCGTGCCCTTGGGTAAAACTTTCCCGAGTTGCTCGTAAAACACGCTCACTGCTCCACCTCCGACTACCACTTTTGGGTTTGGGTAATAGCGCTTGGCACGGGCTAATCCGCGTCGAATCAGTTGGTTATTGCGCCAAAGTTCGGTGTAATAGGAGGTAAATAAACGCAGCCCGTTAATCGCGCCGCGAAGCTTTGTAAAGGGGTTTTTGGCATAGAAAAACTCAAAGGAATTTTGCAGAGGGTTTCCACCTCTGCCGCCAACTGGGGCATAAATTTGAATATCGCGCCAAGAAAATACGAGCAGGTTCGGATGAAAGCGATCGATGCTTTCGTCCAGTGCCTTATAAAAATCTAAGGGGGGCACAGTGCCCAGATCGCAAATGCGTTGCGCTACATTAGGCGCAAGCTTGTGAATGTGATCGGCTAGATAGACTGCCCCTATAGGAAAAATCGGATTACAAGGGAGTCTGACATACAAGATGCGATCGGCAGCATAGTCAATTTCAGACATAAGTTCAGTTTGCTAATATGCAATTTAATAAAACTTTATATATCTGTCATTGTACCTAAACAGCGATCGCGGATTAAACGGATGAAAGGATTTCACTGATTTTGGTGATGATTGGCGATCGCAAAGTTCGACTATCATTAAATTAGGTCTTAATTAAGTGCTTTATTAACAATGATAAATCTCAAAAATATTCATTCCCTGAGCGATTTCAAGCGTAATGCTAAGGAATTTATCGAACGAGTCAAAGCCACACAATCGCCTTTGGTTCTGACCGTCAACGGTAAAGCTGAAGTTGTCATCCAAGATGCTCGAGCCTTTCAAGCAATATGCGATCGCATTGAACAAGTCGAATCAGAACTACGCACCTTAAAACTTGCGACCCTAAAACAAGACATCAACCTCGGTATTTCCCAGCTAGATAATGGAGACTATGCTGAATATGACGATGACACATTGCCAACACTGCTAGAAAGCATCAAAACTCGCGGTCAAAATCGGTTACAGCAGCTTAAAGATGAATCGGTTTAAAATCTCTCGACAGGCTAGTCGAGACCTTGAGGATATATGGGTATACCTTTCTCAACATGATGGTTTAGCCGCAGACCGTTTACTAGCAAAAATCCTCAACAAATTTCCCATGCTTGCCCAATTTCCAGAAATGGGCACAATTAGAGCAGAACTATCAAAGGAATTACGCAGCTTTCCAGTTAAGCCTTACATCATCTTTTACAAGCGAATGGAAGATTGCGTTGAAATTGTGCGTATTTTGCATCAGTCGAGGGATATTGAAAATCGGGTTTAATCAGCTTAATCTGTGTTGCTGACCGTAGTTTTAGGTATAGGTTGAGTTTCCTCGCACAAAGTCCAGTAAATTAGGCATTGTGGGTATCGCATATATCCCCTAAAATTCTTAATAAATAACTTTGGCTTGCTAGCTAGATGTACAAAAGTTTCACCTTCAAGCCCGATACAGCTTTTCAAGCAATAGAGAAATTATGTTAGGGAAAACTCTGGTAAGTCGCTATAAGGTCACTGAAGAATTGGGACAAGGTGGCTTTGGTCAAACCTTTATTGCTGAGGACATGCACTTACCCAGTCATCCCAAATGCGTAATCAAGCAATTAAAGCCAATAGATACCCGTCCATTTGTTATAGAAGCTGCCAAAAAGCTATTCGATCGCGAAGCCCAAACATTATACAAATTGGGAAAGCATAGCCAAATTCCAGAACTCTTAGCTCACTTTGAGGATGGAACGGAGTTTTACTTGGTGCAAGAATTAATCGAAGGAATTGTTTTAAGTCAAGAAATTGCGCCGGGTAAACAGTCGAGCGAATCCTTTGTATTTTGGCTATTGCAGGAAGTATTGCAAGTTTTGAGTTTTGTGCATCAACAGAATGTCATCCATCGCGACATTAAGCCATCAAACTTAATCAGAAGAAATTCAGACGGGAAGATTGTCCTGATTGACTTTGGGGCAGTTAAAGAGATCAATATCCAGGCAGTCGATCCTGCGGCACGGACGAATTCCACGATCGCGATTGGTTCGCCTGGCTATATGCCTGACGAACAAGCTAATGGCAAACCCAAGTTTTCCAGCGATATTTATGCAACTGGCATGATGTGCATTCAGGCTCTGACTGGTGTAATCCCCAACCAACTGTCTGAAAACACTAAAACGGGTGAGATTATTTGGCGCGATCGCGTTCCAAGTATTAGTACCGAACTTGCAGATTTTCTAGATAAAATGACGCGCCGCCATTTCGCGCAGCGTTTTGAAACTGGGACAGAAGCCTTAGCTGCTTTAGTGGATTTGCCGAAACCCAATGCTTTGAGTTCGACAATAGTTTCGAGCCAAACCACTGTTATCTCTCCCCAACCGCCTATAACTCCCGATCTACCATCAGAAGCAGTAACGTTGTCCAAAGCTAAAACAGCCAACCTTTCTGAGTCAACCCTAGCAGGACAAAAGTCTCTTTCAGAACAAAATATTTCGAATGCAAACAAAGTCTCAAGAAAAGATCATCCACCAGAGACAGCCCCAACAGGAAAAACCTCTCTCCCTTTGCCACTCGTAAGTAATGAGGGAGGAAAGCAAGAGAATAGTAAATCGTCGGATTTTTGGCACAAATTACCGGCAATCTCAGGACTTTTAGCTGCATTAGCTACTCTTTTAGGTGCAACATTTACAGGACTCTATCAGTCCGGGCTAATTGGAAGTAAACCCACTACCTCTCCATCATCATTAGTTCAAACTATTACCCCAGTTCAAACTTCTTCTTCAGATCCGACTGTTATGTATACTCAAGGGCTAGCAAAGTATAATTCCAAAGATTATGCAGGAGCAATTGCTGACTACACGGAAGCTATTCGTCTCAAGCCTGACTATAAAGATGCATACAAAAGTCGTGCAAGTACGAAAATTACAATAAGAGACTTTAACGGAGCGATTGCAGACTGCAACGAATATATTCGCCTCGATCCTAACAATGGTAAGGTCTACTTCGATCGTGGATATGCAAAGAGCAATTTAGGAGACAAAAAAGGAGCAGTTTCTGACTACACAGAAGCTATACGTCTCGATCCCAACGTTGCTAGTTCCCACGGCAATCGCGGAAGTGCGAAGAGGTTTCTAGGAGACTATCAGGGAGCAGTTTCTGACTACACTGAAGCTATTCGTCTCGATCCCAACTTTGCCGATTACTATAAAGGTCGCGGAAGAGCAAAGAGCGCTTTAGGAGACAAAAAAGGAGCAGAAGATGACTTCAACAAAGCTAATCAGCTTCCAAAAAAATAACATTAGGAAATTGAACTACAGATTAGTAATAGTAGGATTGGTCTGTATTGACACATCGCAAAAGCCCAGAATCTTGATGCTCGTCCCGTTTTCCAAAGTCCTGTCTGGCAGGCAGGCAATGTCAACCACCAAATCCACGCTCGGTAGTTTCCAATCTCGCAGATCGGGCAGATTGCTATGTCCTCTGTGCGCTATTTAAGCCTAAAGAACTCTCGGTTAAGATACATCTCCATTCCATCCATATTCCAACAGGTTAAGCCTTCTGTTTCTGATTTGCAAGTCACTTCAGGCGTTGAGATGGACGATCCGTATTCAAGTATATTTTTAGTAATTCCGTTCATCGAATCTGAGGAGCGAACCGCTGAAGCCGAACCACGCGGGGGCAGTCGAAATCTGTACCCATAACAGCCCGCATCCACACATCCCCAATTCGCCCATTCATGTTCAACCACTTCGCACAGCGCACCACCACGTTCATAAAGTGAGCAATAGATATTTCTGGAGGGTGTGGCAAACCTTAGCTCGTCTGCACTTGCGAAGCTGCATATTGATGACAGTATCAAACCGCTTGTTCCACCGAATATAAAAGTTCTCAGAAAAGGAATTCTCATGATGGTATGGCTCTTAAATGTACTTGAAAACTTGATGAATTATTCACCATAACTCTTTTAAACGATGAACCCACCATTTATAGAGGTTTTCACTTTAGTACAAGCAAAGGATGTTGGATAAAAGCTTTCTATAGCAAAGTTTCATCACTTTTCTCATGTGAAAACATGGCCAATTCAAGGATGAAATGCAACGGGGTCTGATGAAGCAAAGAATACTTCG
>NZ_JAZBJZ010000142.1:0-12029 GCF_036349135.1 Tumidithrix elongata BACA0141 | reverse complement strand
AAGGAAAGGCTCTGGCAGTTTAACGGTAGACATTTTTACGCCGTAGTCTACTAGTCACATCCAAATCGCTGACTTTGCGATCGACGGGGATGTAGATGCCATCACAATCCCAATCCTGCGCTGTGGTTTGGGCATCTGCTAAGAAATAGAGGTTGGTCGGGCGATTAGAATTCTTTTTTTTGCGTTTGGAACCATATACGCCAATAGTTTTGCCTGTTTCATTGCGACATTGCCCCCAGTTTGTGCCTGTTTCTAGGGCATATTTTTGAAACTCCAAGGCAGCAATTTTTTTGGTCGTTTCATCGCTTTCAGGTGCAACCTGCGTTTCCTTAGCTTTTTGAAGTTCTGTTAAGGTATTGGTAATTTCAATATAGTCGGGATTTTCTGTGTATGGAATTCGGTCGGCAAAGGAAGGCGGTGCGATCGCAAGGTTCAATAAAACAAACAGACCCACAAGAATTAATTTTAGAGTTTTCATAATTTTCTCCTTTAAGAATAGTTTTTGAGGATAGGGACGATCGGAACTTAGGCAGCAAATTGGGGCAGGAGGTGATAGGTTCCACTATCAATCAAAATATAGATGCCTAACCCAATCAAGACATAGGGAACGACGGCCTTACCATAACGGGTCAAAACATAGGCTAACGGGGCAAAACGAGTCAGAAGGTGGGCGACATAGCACCACAGTCCCACCATTAGGAAAAAAGTAGATAAAGTCACACCTAAGCCAACAACATCAGTGCTAGCAAATAAGGGAATGTAGGTTCCAATGTTGTCTCCTCCATTCGCAAATGTCACTGCGGCAACATGGTAAATCTGGGGAGTCAGAAAGCTTGAAAGAAACGACTTGGCATAAAGGGGGGATGTTGTTTGAACGTGATGTTCGGTGTTCTGGTGACTCACTAGCGTATGAATCCCGATCGCAATCGGAACAAAGCCTAAGAGACCGATCCATATTCTGGATATCACGAAGCCCCCAAAAAATCCCGGTAGACTCAGCAAAATCAGCGCACTAAAGCCAAGATACTGTCCAATGATGATGTGCTTAGAACGAAAGGTAGGGCTGACCTGGCTATAAAAGATCATGAGGATAATAATGTCGTCAATATTTGTCGCCACAAAGGCAGTAACTGCTGCCACGATTACTTTAGCTAACCATCCAATACCCATGCTGCGATCCTCTAAATTATTGCCCTGCACAACTAGGATCGATTATCTCAGCCAATTTTTGGCTAGCGCTAAAACTCTTTCGCCACTTTTGCTTAAATTGAGCAAACTCAGACAAATCGCCACCAGTGCTAGTACCGTCAGACCTGGATATTCCAAAGTGTGACCGTCAATGAGCATCAGCACACCGAGCCCGATCAAAACAAAGGGAACCAAGTAGTTCCCATAACGAGTCAGTACTTCAGCGATCGCAGGTAGTTGGGTCAAGCGATAGGCTACATAACACCACACGCCCACCAGAGTAAAGAAAACCGCAAGAATGATCGCGAGACTTTCTACGGTGCTATTTGCAAATAGCGGTACATAGATGCCAATGTTATCGCCACCATTGGCAAAAGTGATCGCTGCCACGCTGTACACCTGTGGCGATAACAAACTGGCAAACACAGAGTTTTGGAGCGAACCTTCTGAAGCGATCGCTTGGTCGTTGGGCTCAAGGTCTTCTTCATCTTGGTTGAGCAGACGCCCCAACCCAATCGCAATCGGAAGAATACCGAGCATCCCAATCCAAGGACGGGGCATTAGAAAACTACCAAAGAAACCTGAGAGACTGGCAATGACGAGGACAGCAAAACCCAGATATTGCCCAATCACAATATGTCTTCGCCGAAAGTTCGTGCTTACCTGTGAGAAAAACAGCAGCAAAATCACAATATCATCGAGATTTGTGGCACAAAAGGCAGTAAAGCCCGTGGGAATTGCGGTGATTAATCCATTCATGTGTTTTTGCCCTTGATTTGAAAAGGTGAAGTAGCTAAATCGATGACTAGGTATGCGTTTGCAAGCCCCAAAGCTCAATGTTGAGCACGAATTTCAACAGAAAATCCTGTTAGGAATCGGTTTCGTCAATTGTGACCGCAACTACTTGTGTTGCTGGTTTGCCAAGTTGTGGGTTGTGGCTAGCAAATTGGGCATTGATTTCCTCTATACCTCGCTCCATCGACTGAAGCACATGGGGCGATCGCAGTCTTTGGACAATAAACCAACCGCAGGTGACAACCAAGTACATCAAGAACAAGTAAGGAAAGGCATCATAGGGAGCCTGTGGCACGGGGAAGATCGTGCTGCCTGGGATGCCCACACTGCCCAAAACAGGCAGGGTCATAAATCCTACGCCGAGCAAGGAAAATAGGATGTCACGGGCGCGTAATTTGCCAATTTTGTAAAGATATACGGGGGCAGCGATCGAGATCAGCAGGTAAGCCGTGAGAAAGCCAAAGCTACAAATTGCGCCCAGATACCCCATGCAGTCAAATAATTTGACATGAAACAACGTCATCGCCGCTGGCACAAAAAATGTAATTAAAGAACAAATCGAAATTGCCACATGGGGAGTGCGATTCGATGCATGGGCGATCCCCAAGGAGGAAGGGAATAAACCGTGACGCGCCATCATGAAAAATACCCTTGCTGCTGGGTTAATGCTACCGAGCACGCAAGAAAAGAAGCTGAACAAAGCCCCGATCGCCACCAAATCTCCTAAAAATCCTACGCCTGCTTGTTTTGCTAGAAAACCAAGCGGTTCTTCGCTTGTGGCGATCGCTACCCCTGTATCCCTAAACCCAAGGATCTCCACATAGGACATAAACACAAAAAAGAAACCTGCCAACAGCACGCTACCCATCAAGGCTCTGGGAATTGAGCGTAAGGGGTTTCTAGCTTCGCCGCCCAAGGATGTAGCGCTTTCAAACCCCGAAAAGCCAAAGATCACCAAGACCAGTGCGCTGGCTGTGCTTCCGGGTGTTACCCCTTGCAAGGTAAATTGGGACATATCTAGGGCAAAGCCTTTATGTGCCCAGATCGTCACTCCTAAAATAGCAATCAAAGCGATCGAGATTCCCTCTAACCACAGCATCGCGATCGCGGAAAGTTGAATATCTTTGTAAGCGGCGTACCAAGCAATTCCCGCACCGAGGGCAAGCAACGTAATATCGGAAAAATTGATACCTAAATGACCAAATAAGATGTCGCTAAAGTTAGCAAAACCACATAAAACCGACATCCCTGTAAACAAATACGCCAACACCAAACTCCAGCCGCAAACTACACCTGCACTTGCACCTAGACCGCTCACAATGTAGGTATACAGCGAACCGGGGGAAGCCGAGCGACTGGCAAATTGATTAATATTAATGCTGACAAATACCAGTCCCACCATGCCAATCAGAAAACTCAGCCAAGTTCCATTCCCTGAAAGCGCCACAATTAGACCAATGTTTGATGCGGGGATCGTTGTGGGTGCGAGTACAGCAAAAGATTGTGCTAAAACCTCTCCAAAAGAGAGACAGTCTAGCTTTAGCCCATGAATACTAGCCCCATGTCCGTTACTGAGTCTTACTTCGCTAGTCATATCGTAAATTTCCATCGTTGAGGCTGAGGTATTGCAACCTTGACTAGAACCATATAGGACAGAACAAATAGGATCAAATGGTCTTTTTTGTCATAACCATAACTTAAAGTTATCAATTCCCGCTTGAGGATTACTACGTCTCTTTTACAGTTGCGCTACTTTACAGATTATCGTTGCTTCCTTTTTAACTTCATGACCCTCGATCAGTTACGAATTTTTTTAGCCGTAGCAGAGCACCTTCACTTCACCCGTGCCGCTGAAGTTCTTTATATTACCCAGCCCGCTGTCAGTGCTGCGATTCAGAGTCTAGAGTCAGAATATGGTGCGAAGTTATTCCATCGCATTGGTCGTCGTATCGAAGTTACAGAAGCAGGCTTGTTGCTACAAGTAGAAGCGCAAAAAATTCTCGATCAAGTGGCACTCACAGAGCGAGGATTAAGGGAATTAAACAACATGCAACGGGGAGAACTAAAGTTAGGCAGCAGCCTTACGATTGGGAACTACTGGTTGCCCTATAAAATTAGTGAATTTCAGCGGCAATATCCCCAGATCTCGGTCAACTGCACCTTAGCAAATACTGAAGAAATCTGTGAAGGCACGGCAGCAGGGCTATTCGATCTAGGACTGATCGAAGGAGAAGTGCAGCAATCGCTACAAGATATTTTAGAACCAGAAGTCATCGATCGCGATCGCATGAGAATCATCGTTGGCAAGTCGCACCCTTGGTTTCAACGCATTGAAGTTTCGGTGGATGAGTTAAAGGAAACAACTTGGGTAATGCGTGAGTCTGGCTCTGGTTCGCAACAGGTGTTTGAACGGGCACTGCATTCATGGGGTATCGATCCTCGTGCGTTAAATACGGTTTTGATACTAGCCAGTGGGGAAATGATCAAAGCGATCGTGGAAAGTAGCGAGGTAGCTGCGGCAATTTCTGAATTGATGGTTGCCAAAGAAATGCGCCTATCCATCCTGCGCTCAATTCAAGTTGTTGATAATCAAAAAGGAGCTGGCAAACCGCTAGAAATTGTCCGCCCATTCTTAAAACTAAAGCACAAACAACGCTTTCAGACGCGCCTCTCTAAAACGTTCGAGCAAATATTAAATGCATAATTAAACTGTCTGGATAATTCAATTTCCTAGGTTTCGGCTTTACCTTTTGCCTAACAGAAATTCGCCTATGGCTGTCTGGGGGGTGTGATTTTACGATTTGATTCCAATATGCCACTACTCAATGGTATCGGAGCTTGAAATACAGAATTCACGGGATTATTTTGTAATAACTTACTCAGATCCAATAAATTGCCATTGCTCTCTCCCATGACCAGCGGCAGGTTCCCATTCCACTTGTCAACAATTTGCTTTTGCAGTAAATCGGGCGTTAAAGTCTTCTGAATAATTCCCTGTGCTTCAGCTTCACCTTTTGCCAAGTTGACCTTTGCTTCAGCCTCACTCTTAGCTTTCAGCGCAATAAACTCAGCCCGTTTTGCTTCTTGCTCGGCAATTTGTTTTGTCTCTACCGCATCACTAAACCTTTGTGAGAAATGTACATGAACGAGGGAGATATCATCAACAGCAATGTGATAGGCTCTCAAGCGATCGCTAAGGGCGCGATCGACGCCTGCTTTCACCTCTCCCCTAGTGGTGATAATTTCTTCTGCTGTATATTTTGCCATCACCGCTTTTAACACCTCTTCAACAGCGGGATTGATTATTCTCTCTACAACTTCCTGCTCACTGCCAATTTGCTGGAAAATGATATTTGCTTCTTCTGGAACGATGTGCCAGTTGAGCGCGATATCAGTAAATACATCCTGCAAATCTTTAGAAGAAGCCTCTGCGGTAATCTGCTGCTTTTGAATGCGCACGCTCAGCTTTTGCACAGAATGAACTAAAGGAATCACAAAATGGATACCTTCATCGAGGATCTCCTGCTGAACCCTGCCAAATTGCATGAGTACGCCCCTTTCGCCTGCATCAACGATCGCAAAGAAATTCACCACGATTGCCAACAGGCAAAAAAAGATAGCAATGCGTCGAGCAATATCTAAGTCACCAACTTTTCGTATGGGCTTGGCTGTAGTCGTTGTGGCGGTTGACGCGAGTTTCGGCTGAGGTGTTTTATTGGGATTGATGTCTGAATTTCTGACTGTATTACTATTGGAATTGCCATCCGTGCCTGATTCGATCCTTGGGTCTACAATCTCCGCCTTAAAGGGCTCAGCGTTTATTGGGCTTTGGGGTTCCTCTGTCAACATAAGTCAGACTAGAGCGAGATGAGTAAATGATATAGTCACGTCGCTATTATAGGGCTTTTTGATTGTATCTACGGTAACATCACGTACTTACGCAAATCGCCTGCATTTACTTCTAGCTCCTGAGTACTGAGTTTTTCGACATAAATATCCCCTCTTGTTCCCTCTCTGGATGTGATAGACCATCTAGCATTTCAGCCATACCTAATAACTTTGTGTAAAGTTCTTTGGTTCTTGTCTCTGGACAATGGGATGAAGCATTGAGTGGAAATCGCTTCAAAACTCCACGGATTATCTTTGCTTGGTGAGTACATGATGCAGTGAAAAAAGCAGCAGCAAACCTTTCATATATATTTCGTCCCATAAATTGAATGAGCTCTGCTTCTAACTCAAACTCGCAATACTTTGGATAAAACTCCACAAGAGTTTGGTCGTTGAAATCACCAAGAAAGAAACATTCAGATGAACCAATGTATCGGTCGATAAGTCTGAAGATCGCGATCGTTGCCAAAATTTTCAAATACCTCACGGTCTAAACTTTAAGCACAGAGAAGCTAAGCAGCTAAGTGATAGGGGACTTTAAAGCCCTAAATTGTGTTTGTCAATATCCCAGAAATCATATAGAACCATTTCAAGGTTAATTTTTTACTTAGAAAATATTTGAGGAATTTAATTGTAACATCCGTCTTGCAATAATACAGAATGGTTCACAAAACCTAAATAGGATCTTCAACTTCAGGCTAGGGACTTTATCTTGCAGAGAATTAAATAAATGGTAGCCATTGTAAAGACTAATGATTAAATCTTCATAAAGTTTAGTAAAATAAACTTATCTCTTCGGTAAGTATTTATTCTCATTGACATGACATTAGACCGATTCCCTTGGCTTACCGCGATCGTCCTGCTCCCACTCGTAGCTTCTTTACTTATCCCCTTTTTGCCTGATAAAGATGGTAAAAATGTGAGGTGGTATGCCTTGGGTGTAGGCATCGCAGACTTTATTTTGATGTGCTACGCCTTCTGGAAGCATTACGATCCGAGCAGTGCGACGTTTCAGCTAGCGGAAAAATATGATTGGATTCCGCAGTTAGGGTTAAGTTGGGCAGTTTCGGTCGATGGTATTTCTGTACCTCTGGTGCTTTTAGCAGGAATCGTGACGACGCTTTCGATTTTTGCCGCGTGGCAAGTCGATCGCAAGCCACGTCTTTTTTACTTCCTCATGCTTGTCCTGTATGCAGCACAGATAGGTGTATTTGTGGCGCAAGACCTACTGCTATTTTTCATTATGTGGGAGGTCGAGCTTATCCCCGTTTACTTACTGGTTTCGATCTGGGGCGGTAAGAATCGGCAGTATGCGGCCACCAAGTTTTTAATCTATACCGCTGCCGCCTCTATTTTTATTTTGGTAGCAGGGTTAGCCATGGCATTTTATGGAAACACCCTCACCTTTGACATTGCCGAACTTGCTTTAAAAAATTACCCATTGGCGTTAGAGCTACCCCTCTATGCAGGATTGTTGATTGCCTTTGGGGTCAAATTGGCAATTTTCCCCTTTCATACTTGGTTACCTGATGCCCACGGGGAAGCATCATCACCTGTATCGATGATTTTGGCTGGCGTCCTACTCAAGATGGGAGGGTACGGATTGATTCGTCTCAATATGGGACTGCTCGACCAAGCCCATGTTTATTTCGCACCGATATTGGTGATGTTGGGCGTAGTCAATATTGTCTATGGTGCATTTAACTCCTTTGCCCAAACCAATATGAAGCGTCGTCTCGCCTATTCCTCAGTTTCGCACATGGGGTTTGTCTTGATTGGGATTGCGTCCTTCACGGATTTGGGCATCAATGGCGCCATGTTACAGATGATTTCCCACGGTCTTATTGCATCTGTCTTGTTCTTCCTTGCAGGGGTGACCTACGATCGCACCCACACGATGTCCTTAAAAGAGATGGGCTATATCGGGAAAGTGATGCCTAAGGTGTTTGCCCTGTTTACGATTGGAGCATTAGCCTCCCTTGCACTGCCTGGGATGAGTGGGTTTGCCAGCGAACTTGCGGTTTTTGTTGGTATTACAACCAGCGACATCTATAGTTCACCGTTCCGCACGGTAACGGTTTTCTTAGCGGCGGTCGGTGTAATTTTGACACCGATTTACCTGCTCTCGATGTTACGGCAAATCTTTTATGCCTCAGAGGCAATTCCTTCCTGTGATATCTCACCCTCCTGCGATATTTCCGATATCAGCTTAAAGGCACAAGGTAGTCAGGAAGCGGTTTGCTTTGGCACCAATTGCGTTTTGCCGATCGATGCTGACTTTAGCGACGCCAGACCCCGTGAAGTGTTTATCGCACTTCTTTTCTTCGTGCCGATTGTGGCGATCGGGTTCTATCCCAAGCTGGCTTCGCAACTCTACGATGCCTCGACAGTGGCACTGAATGCACAGGTTCGCGAAGCCTACGTGCAAGTTGTATCCTCAAAAAATGCCCCGACTTTTGCCAATCATTCTTCATTTCCTACGATTGCAAAAGTTGAAATTATCTCTGCTCTGGCTAAGTAGTCAAAAGAGGTTCGGAAAATTGCACCATAGTTTTCTGAACCTCTTTTTTCGCATAGAAAGTTTTCTCATCTAGGTAGTGCTCAAGATGTAATGATAGAGATGTAGAAATTCTTAGTGTGGTGGTCCTATGGTTGCTTGCCCCATTTGTGCATCTTCCCAAACGGTTAAGAATGGTCACATTGATAACGGTAAACAACGATTTAAATAACAAAAGTGCGGACGACAGTTCATTGAACAACCAACTAAAAAGGTGATCGACCAAGCCACACAGGAACTGATTGACCGATTGCTGCTGGAACGGCGCTCTCTCGCTGGAATCGCTCGTGTCGTAAAAGTTTCTGAACAGTGGTTGCAAACCTATGTCAATGAAAAATATGCTCAGATGCCCCGCAGTGTTATCAAAAAAAAGGGCGACTGACGATTCAGTGTGATGAGTTATGGTCTTTCGTGGATCGTAAAGGGAACAAGCAATGGGTATGGTTGGCGCTTGATGCGGACACTCGTGAAATTATTGGCGTTTATATTGGCGCAAGGGATGAACGATCTGCACGTAAGTTGTGGGAATCATTGCCTCCTATCTATCGCCAACGTGCGATCGCTTACATCGATTTTTGGGCTGCCTATGGAGCCGTTCTACCAAGCAAACGACATCGAGCAGTGGAAAAAGAAACAGGGAAAACCAGCTATGTTGAGCGTTTCAATAATACTTTAAGAAAACGGGTGTCTCGGTTGGTTCGAAAAACCTTGTCCTTCTCAAAATTCTTGGAGAATCACATTGGTGCTATATGGTATTTCATTCATCAGTATAATAAATCATTACTTATTTAGCACTACCGAGATTTGAAGATGGCTCTACACCATTTAAAAAAAACTTCCTAGACCTTCCGATGCCTTATGCAAACCAACGCGGAACAAAATCGTGGTTTGTACGTCTAAAGGAAACGAATAGCATCAAGCAAAAGCTCCGTCCCATAAATTGTGGGGTATTTTTTGATTTTGATTGCAGTCAGTAGGAAGGTTAGACAATTATGGGCGATCGCATTAGAACGATTGGGTTAATTTCCTCGGTCATGCTTGGTATGGGCGGGTTTAGTTTCTTTGACGCTACCTCTCAAGCAGTGGCTCAATCTAGCCCTCAAAATTCTTTTGTAAGTTCTTTTGTCACTTCCTTAAATACATCAAATTCGCAAACTGGGCAAGCGATCGCCATTCTTAGCGATCGCATTCGCCGTGACGGTTTCTACCAAGGGCGATTTAGACACGAATGCCTCGTATTCCAAGTTGAAGGAGTGGAGACAAATTATGTCAGTGTAGCCGTTCGTGAGAAACATGGCGGCTCCTGTCCCGGTGACCCCAATACCTCCCCCCAAATCGATCGCTTTCGCGTCGTAAACACCTCAGATATTCTCTGGCTAGATTTGCCCAGAGGAGAATTTATTCCCTACGAACAGGCGCGATCGACCAGCATAAGCTCCTTAAAGCAGAGAGAACTACGGAGTGGATTTGCGATCGTTCAGCGAAACGCAGAAGACAGCCGAGCCTGCATGACAGCATTGCAAACCGTTCAATCTCAGCTTGAATTGGGCAGAAATGCGATCGCTGAGGTTTATAAAAACGATATTTCTAACCAATTTGATGGCTATCCTCAACTTCGTCCATTTAGCTACAACTTTCGACTCAAGGGTTCTGGGGTAGATGCTGTCATGAGTTCAAATCAACTTCTAGCCTCAGTTAGTAAGAGGATTATCGAAGCCTGTCCTCAAGTTAGTCTCGTACAATTTAATGTGGCTGAAACCGACTGGGTAAGAACCTATGGGGATTTGGGAAATCGTAAGGTTGAGGAATTTGAGTGTATCGAGCCACCTATCTCCACACAAAAAATTCGTTGGGGACAACAAGTTTGTCTGTGAACCCAAAGTTGGAAAACACTAAGTTCCTCTATGCTATAGCAATCCCAAATCGTTTATGAGAAAGAGCCATACATCTTGAGTACTGCCAACAGGCGTAATTTTGCGATCGGAAAGATTAAGAATAGTGAATTAGTCAGGGTAACTGGGTGGGGCTTTGCCACACCATCCCCAGGAGGTCATAGTAACTGCACAGACAGGATCTTGCTTATAGAATCGATCCTACTGAGAATTCCCATCTCTGTATTTCTCACAGTCTGCTATATTTTTGTGGAACTAAGAGATGATTTTTATGCAAAAGAAATACTGGTCGTGGATAGCGATCGGCTTAACAGTGGTTCTATCCCTAGTCCTAACGATTTATTTCAGCGTTCAATTGCCAGCATTCGCACAAAAGCCTGCGAATACAGCGCCAAATGTTACGACCGAAGTCAAGCCAAATCAGACGCTACGCGTGGTAACACGGGTACTGAAGCCCTTTGTGTTTGAGGATGGGAAGGAGCTAGCTGGTTTTAGTATAGATATATTGCGAAACATCGCAACTGAACTGGGTATAAAATATACCCTTTCCGTTCAGCCCAGTGTTAATGGCATGTTAGAACAGGTTAAAACCAATCAAGCTGATTTAGGCATTGCGGCTGTTTCGATTACCAAGGAACGAGATAAGGATTTTGATTTTTCCTATCCATTCTTTCAGGGTGGTTTGCAGATTTTAGTGCCGATGAAGAATAGTGGAAACTCACTGTTCAGTATGGTTGCTAATTTCTTTTCCGTTGGTTTGTTTCAAGTAATCGGACTGATTCTATTAGTCAGTTTGATCCCTGTGCATATTGTTTGGTGGGTAGAGAGTCGTGATGAAGGAGGAATGTTAGAAAACAAATCTTACTTCCCAGGCATTTTTACAGTTTTTTGGTGGGTCTTGGCAACCTTGGCAACACAAGCAGAACAAATGCCGAGAACTTGGATCGGTAGGGTTGTGGCTATCTTTTGGATGTTTACAGCAGTTGTCTTTGTCGCCTACTTTACAGCAACCGTAACCACTTCGCTGACCGTACAGCAGCTACAAGGAAGCATTCAGAGCGAAAGTGACTTACCGGGTAAAAATATTGCCACGATTGCAGGCAGTACCTCAGCCAATTATCTCCGTAAAAATAATATTCAATCCACGGAAGTAGATCGGATTGAAGCTGCCTACGATCTGATACTGAACGGTCAGGCAGATGCTGTGGTTTTTGACGCTCCCGTTCTACTTTATTACGCTTCTCATGAGGGTAAAGGTAAGGTTCAAGTTGTAGGAGGCGTTTTTGAAAACGAGAACTATGGAATCGTATTCCCTCCTAATAGCCCGCTTCGACGTCAGGTCAATAATACCCTGCTGACTCTGCTAGAGAATGGAACCTACAAAGACCTCTATAAAAAATGGTTTGTCAGAAATTAAAGAACTGATATTGCAATCCCAATTTTATTTGTATGTAGGGGCAATTCATGAATTGCCCCTACTACGATTCTATTTTCTGGAAAGGCGATCGCAGAAATCAATAAATGTTTGGAATGACTTCAAATGATTGGGATTATCTTGAACTCGCTTCATCAACTGCTCCAAATAAAACTTTTCACCCACTACTTTTGATTCTCCCTTGCTGTAGGAAAGTTTTGTAGCTTTTCCTCTGGCTTTACAATACTTCGGACAAAATTAGTAAGCAATAGCGCCGTAGGAGCAAAGATCTAGG
>NZ_JAZBJZ010000141.1:0-12072 GCF_036349135.1 Tumidithrix elongata BACA0141 | reverse complement strand
AGAGGAATGTAGGGTCTTTATTCACCATTATAAAAGATGTCAAATCGGTTCTATATCTGACGGGAAAAATAGTTGGTGTTTAATTGGAACATGTCCTACGACGGGAGCAGAGCGACTAGCGAATAAACGCCGACCTCAAATCGAGTCAAGAGATCTAGCGATTGATCGGCTTACAGATCGAATTTTCTACAGTTTTAACGAACAATTAAATCATCGCAAACTTCAACCTAGTGATGATAGATATATTCGAGAATGGAAATCCATTCGTGAAACAGTCGATCGAGAAATGAGAACTTCTTTGTCTTGTGGTAGTAATTGGAGATTGTTTGACTATGACGATCCAAACAATTCGGGTGCCTATACATCTCGTTCGCTCGATCGCATTGCAGATACAATTGTTAACACTCGGTATCCTGATGAGTCTGATGCCACCAAAAAAATTCATTGGTCTGGCATTCGTCAGTCATTGTCGATATCCGATCCTTGTAAGTAAATTTTAAAAGCTTATTTACCGCTAAAAAACTGGCTTTTATCCTTGATTTTGACTGAATAAACTTTCTTACATGATAGATAAAACAAAATTATTAAGCGTTGACATCTTTACTTTGTCTGGATTGAGGTTTAAAAAGCATAAATAAAGTTAAAATTTGTTAGAGACCCGACCCTTATACAACTTATTGTGTGAGATATGCTAGTCAAAATCGCAATTTCATTTTAGATCCGGGGATAAAATACATTGAGCCGATTTGTCATTGGAGATGTTCACGGTCAATATGACGGGCTAATGATGTTGGTTAAGCAAATCAACCTAAAGCCTACAGATCAGCTATTCTTTTTGGGAGATTTGATCGATCGCGGTACCCAAAGCTCTGCTGTGGTGGCTTGGGTGATGAAACAGGGTCATTTCTGTCTAAAAGGAAATCACGAGCAAATGTGCATTGAAGCATTTGCTGCACCCGATACTTCAACTGTCTGGAATGGATGGTTAGTTAATGGTGGCATGCGAACCCTAGAAAGCTATGGCGAAGCAGGTATGCTCGATGAGCATTTGGATTGGATGTCAAACCTGCCTTTGTATCTCGATCTAGGCGATGTTTGGTTGGTTCATGCGGGTCTAAATCCTTACTTGGCGATCGAAGAGCAAGGAGAAGAAGAGTTTTGTTGGATTAGGGAACGATTTCACCGTAGTACGGAACCTTACTTCCCCAACAAGACGATCATCACTGGGCATACCATTACCTTTATTTTTCCTGAAGTCGATCCAGGGCAACTCGCGCTAGGCATAGGTTGGCTAGATATCGACACAGGTGCTTATCATCCTAAAAGTGGTTGGCTGACTGCCTTGGATATCGATCGTGCGATCGTGCATCAGATTAATGTTTTTACCCGAGCCGTAAGATCTTTACCGCTTTCAGAGATTGCTGTACCTGTTAAGCCGATTGAGGAAAGACAGCCCGTAAAACGTAAATGGGCTTGGGCATAGGGCTTAAAATATCCTCTGTCACGCTGAGGTCAGCAGCATTTTGAGCCAAATTTAGCGGCAAAAATTAAGCTGAATTGATGAGAAAAAGTTTTCTGGGAATAGTTTAGGATGGGTGTGTCGGTAATCCTAGCAAAAAGGACATCCAAAAAATTTTATGATCAAGCAAGCGATTACTAAGATTTCTACGGTTGGATTTATTTCACTGGTTAGTTATCTGCCCGTGGGTGCCCGATCGCAAGCTGCCCCTCTATTTGCCGAGCCGATCGCTCAAACTGCCACGCCAACGGAAACACAACCCGAGCAAAATCCAAATGCGGCGATCAAACTGGTAGAACAGGCAAATGTCTTAAGAGAGCAAAACAAACTGACTGAGGCAGTCGCACTTTACCGACAAGCAATCTCTCTCAATCCTAATTTTGTCCCTGCCCATTATGGCTTAGGGGTTACGCTGCGGCAACAAGGGGACATTGACGGGGCGATCGCTTCCCATCGACGCGCGATCGAACTCGATAAAAACTATACACCCGCCTACTACGGTCTCGGCATTGCCCTATACAAACGGGGCGATATGGTGGGGGCGATTAATGCCTACAACGCATTCATTCGTCTCAGCAAACTAGATGCCAGTTTAGCCTCGACCTACTACAATCTCGGTCTGGCTGAAGAACAACGCAATAATCTTGATGGTGCTGTCGCTGCCTTCCAGAAAGCGGTAAGTTTAGATCCGCAGTATGCCCTTGCCCATAATGGTCTGGGATCTGTTTTGCGCCGCCAAGGCGATCGCAAGGGCGCAATTACCGCATTTCGACAGGCAATTACACTTGCGCCCCAGTATGCGACGGCTCATTTTTCCTTGGGTATAGCCCTGTATGAAGACAAAGACTATGATGGCGCTATAGAGGCATATAGACGCGCGATCGCAATTAACAATCGCTTCCCTAACGTTTTTTACAACATTGGGATTGCCTACGATGCTAAAGGCGACACCGATCAAGCCATTCTTTCCTACAGGCGGGCGATCGAGCAAGACAATAAAAATGCTGATGTGTACGCGGCGCTAGGCACTGCCTTGCTAAAAAAAGAAAAAGCGCCTGAAGCGGTTGAGATGTTTCGTCGCAGTATTGAGTTAAATCCTAAAGTTGCAGCCAACTATAATGGGTTGGGTTTAGCCTTGCGCCGTCAAGGCGATCTAAGTGGGGCGATCGCTGCCTACGAGCAGGCGATTAATCTCAGCCCTAGATATGCCGCTGCCTACAATAATCTCGGGCGTGCCTTATCCGACCAAAATAAACCAGTGGATGCGATCGCCGCGTTTCGGAAAGCGATCGAGTCCGATCCCAGAAATAACGTTGCCTACAGTAATCTAGGGAATCTACTCCGCACCCAAGGAGACAGTGCTGGCGCTGTTGAGGCTTTTACCCGTGCGATCGTCTATGGCAAAGAGGAATTATGGGTTGATTACACGAGTCTTGGTTTAGCCCTTGCCGATCAAGGCAAAATGCGAGAATCGCTAGACGCATACAATAAGGCAATTTCTCTTAACCCCAGTTACGCTAGGGCTCATTTTGGTTTAGGGGCTTTATACACGATGCAAGGCGATATTAGTAGCGCAATTCGCTCTTATCAAGAGGCATTGAGGCTCTACGAAGCTGACAATAATACGGAGTGGGTAAAGCGTACCCGACAGGCTTTACAGGCCTTGCAGGGCATCACCTAAAGCAATAGATTCATCTCAAACTAAGAAAGACAGTTGTAGTAACAATTCATGAATTGTTACTACAACTGTCTTTCCAGACTCTCTGACATTTTCAAGGTTACTGGGGATCTAACTGCATTTTAGGCAGTTAGATGAATTGATTAGATTTTGGGAATTGGAAATAGAACGGCAACAACTTGGGAAGCAAAGAAAGCTAGCCCAATACCAGAAATCACTAGACCCGCAGAACGCAACTGTATGGAAGATTGCTGCTCTGCTTTTTGCCTGAGGATGGTTGCCCTACCAATCCAAAATGCAAGGAGTGACACCACCAGTTGCACAACTGTAAATCCAATCAGATAGGCAATTAGAGGGGTAGTTTCTGCGCCAAAAATGGATTCACCATAGGCATAACCATGAAATATGCCTGCAAGCGCTGAAAGCCCTGCAACGACAAAAGTATTAAATCTATCCTTCTCAACCAGCAAAATACCGAATAACAAGATCGAGCCAGAAACAAATAGCTCAACTCCTGGGAGATTTATACTGGCTAGATGTGCCCCTGTGCCAAGCATCGCAGATAATACAAACGAAATTGGAATCATCAGTCCCTGCCGCTTGATCGCAGCAAGCAAACCAACTGCCACAATAAATGCAAAATGGTCGGGTCCAATCAAGGGGTGCGCTATACCAGACATAAAACCTTCAAAGAAGTTAGATGCCATTTTTCCACCCATGGCATGGTGTGCAAAAGCTGGTGTGGCTGACAGCAATAAAACACTAAACAATGCAGATAAACCGACTGCCTTATAGACAACTTTATTAAAAGGAAGAAGCCGAGAATTCTTAAATTTATTCATTTTCTGTGCCTCGCAGATATAGAAATGAGCAAGATCATCGGCGGGCATCCTGACTCAGAGATTTTTGCGACCTCATTACAGTTGCGGGACAGTGTTGGACTTACACCAAGCTTTCCCCGTTAACTCTGACGGTCAAATTCCGACAGAACCGACTTTATAGCTTAATAAAGATATCACCGTTTGAAAGTACCCAATCCTGCCTACGCAATTCTTAATTATGGCAACTGTGACAGCTAAATACTTTTTCTCACAAACAAGGCTCGGAAATAATTTGCAAGCTAATGTTCGGCTAGCTCATAGGCAGCGACAATTTTTTGTACGAGCGGATGGCGCACGACATCAGACTTGGTAAAGTGACTAAAAGCAATGCCTTCAACCCCTTCCAAGATTTTTTGCGCCATTTTTAGCCCAGATTTTTGGTGATGGGGTAAGTCAATTTGGGTGACATCCCCTGTTACCACCATGCGAGAGTTAAATCCCAGCCGCGTCAGCACCATTTTCATTTGGGAGATCGTGGTGTTTTGGGCCTCATCCACGATGATGAAGGCATTGTTTAACGTGCGACCTCGCATATAGGCAAGTGGGGCAACTTCAATCACGCCACGCTCGATCAAGCTGGGGATTTTTTCTGGATCCATTAACTCGTATAAAGCGTCATAGAGAGGGCGCAAGTAAGGATCTACTTTTTGTTGCAGATCGCCGGGTAAAAAGCCTAGCTTTTCGCCTGCCTCTACGGCAGGGCGAGTTAAGATCAGACGCTCAAACTCCTGATTTTGCAATGCCTTGACGGCTGCCACCGCCGCCAGAAAGGTTTTACCAGTTCCCGCCGGTCCAATCCCAAAGATCAGATCGTGGTTTTCCATGTCCCGCACGTATTGCTGCTGCTTGAGCGTACGTGGCTGAATCTGTCCACCTCGATGGTTCTTGGTAATCGCTGGGCGATCGCTCCATGATTCCGCCCGTTGTTCTTCCACAGCTTGTTTGGCTGCCAAAATATCGACCGAAGCGATCGCTCGATCTTGCGACCAGAGTTGCTTGAGGGCGCGAATAATCTGCAAACAGAGAGAAATCTCTGGTTCAGTGCCCTCGATCAGTAAATCTTGACCGCGCAGAACCAATTTCGTGCCTGTCTCAAGGGCAATTAATTTAAGGTTTTCGCCCCTAGTCCCTGCCAAACGTATGGCACTACTGGGACTAGGCAGACTGAAAGTTTGGGATTCACCCATGGGGTTATAAATTACTTGCTAGTAACGAGGTTTTCTAACCCGCTAATGACGCGAGCAGAAAGAATTTTGTCTCCTAGCTTTAGTTTACGCAAAACTTCTTCACCTGTGGTGACATATCCAAAAGCCGTGTAGTTGCCGTCGATCAAATTTAAACCCGCAGGGGTGAGATCGGACTCAAACAAATACAGAAAGAATTGTGAGGAACCACCATTGGGATCGCTCCCAGGGTGAGCCATTGCCACAGTACCATAGGCAGAAAACGGTAGTACGGGTAACGTGCCAACCAGTCCGAGTTCATCAAAGGTATGCTCGTAGACTGGATCTTTTTTATTCACAACGCGAATTTCTAAGGGCACAGTGCGGACTTTACCTGTGGCGGGATCCACAAAGCCATCTGCCTCACCCGCAGGATCGCCAGCTTGCAGGAAGAAGTTGTCATCCGCCCGATTAAAGGTCAAACCGTTGTAAAAGCCCCGTTGAACCAAATCGACAAACTGACCTGCATTGACGGGGGCACTAAAGCCATCCAAGGTCATCGTGAAACTTCCTTTTTCCGTTTCCATTTCGACGATCGCTCTGCCCTTAAGTTGGGGCAATCCTGCATATTTTGCGGGAACTTCAAAGGGAAATGCTTGAACCATTTGGCTCTCAACCGTTCCTACATATTCCAGTGCTTTTTCGCTCAGGGGTTTGATGTTGTTTCTGTCTTTGGTGGCGATCGCTTCTTGGAGGGAAATAACTACGTTGTTGAGGCTGGTGAGGTTTTCTTCTGCTGATTGTTTTGCCGTTGGGATGACACTTGCCAAAATCTGCTCGCGTTTTTGCGACACATTGGACAGGATGCTATCGATATCTTTGCTTAGACCTTTCCAGCGTTTGAGATTGGCTTGGCGGGGCATGCCTTCTAATTTAAGCTGAATCTCCCGCACGATCAGATTGTCAACGGGTAAAGCATTTCGTAGCAAAACTCTTGCGTCCTTGATCGCGCTTTTATTGGGTAAAGCCGCAAAACTAGGCTGAGGATAAACCACACACCCAATTGCTATCAAAAATGTCATTGCGATCGCAACTGCGGTCAGCGACCAATTTGCCAAGAATTTATTTCTAACCATGAGACCTAGATGAATGAACTAGCCATCTAAAATGCTAGGACATTTGGGAACCAGAGAAAAAAATAAAATGATTCGTTATCGCAATCCTCAATGAGTTGTAATAATTTGTAGCGCAGGCATCTTGCCCGCATGGGTTAGATGTACTACGTTCGCAAACAAAAAGGATCGCTATAGAAAAAATTAACTGGGACGCACAAACCAGAGGCTTCTTTTGCCGTCGTGACTAATACAGTCAACGATTAGATCTTTGACTTTAAGCGGCAACCGCGATTCTTTTCTGGCACGACGCAGCATGCTGGACGAGCATTCTAAAATTTTAGCGACCTCCGTGGTACTCCAGAGACGAGTAAACACGTCATCAGGCAGATTAGACATATTCTTGGCAATCTCTGACCAAGACTGTACGTAAATATCTGTCGCGTCTTCGTGCTCGATGGTCACCGCTGGTTCACTTGGTTCACCTATCCCTTCAGGGACGACAGGATCGGCGTCTAATGTACCGTAAATATCAGTATCGACATAAAGTTGTAAATTAAGGATGTCTTCCCAGCTTTTTAAAAAATCTGAGCTGGCAGGATCCTCTATATCCTCTGGCTCGACTAACACATGATAGTTAGGCTTGCGAGGAGGGTTGGGCGGAAAATCTATAACAGAAAAATCTTCGCTATGTTTTGGCTCAGTCTTTAATTGCAGAATGAGATCTGAAAGTGCTTTAACAACACTTTCTTTGCGTCCATTTTTATAAAGAGCAAAAAGCTCGCGTACCAGCGGGATAAGCTCTTCTGGTACTGAAAGTATGGCACTATCTAGGTGATCGCTGGGCTGGTGAGTATCTACCACGGGGCTTGTTACTAGACATTTTTAAGGGAAATTACTATTGACAAGCAAGCAAGACATAAAAAACAACAATCAAGTAAATATGCAATGCCTAACGGATAATTCTTAAAGTATAGCGTTAGGTTAAACGTTAAATTGAATTGCGATCGCATTGGCTCAGATATTCACCTAGAATACCCACCCTCTATGCCTTTATCAACATTTCCGATCATTTACTCAGATCAGTTTTTAGAACATCAAACTGGGGTTTATCATCCTGAAAATTCGGGGCGATTAACCGCAATTATCGAGGCTTTAAAAACTTCTGAGTTGTCAAATCGTTTGACATGGAAACAGCCTACGCCGATTCAACAACGCGATCGCCTGCGGCAAGAGATAGAGCGCTTTCATACACCCGCATATATCGATGCCGTGCAGGCAATATCCGAACGGGGTGGTGGTCATATTGATGGGGATACGATCGCGTCGAGCCGCACCTATGAGGTGGCATTATTGGCAGTGAGCGCATGGTTAGATGGGGTCGATCTCGTCTTAGCCTCAAACGAACCCGCTTTTGTCGTAGCCCGCCCACCAGGGCATCACGCCCGCGCTCACACGGGAATGGGGTTTTGTATTTTCTCGAATGCCGCGATCGCGGCACTCTATGCCCTCGATTTTCCGAATATTCAACGAGTGGCGATTTTAGATTGGGATGTGCATCATGGCAATGGCACGCAAGAAGCCGTTTGGGATCGTCCAAATCTTGCCTATGTTTCTACCCATCAAGCCCCTTTTTATCCCTATACAGGCGATCTTGAGGAAACAGGAGCCCATGGCAATGTCTTGAATTTACCGATGAGAGCGAATTGCTCGCTTCAAGAATATTTGGTCGTATTTGAGCAACGTGTCATCCCTTTTTTGCAAGACTTTAAACCAGATTTACTCATTGTCAGTGCGGGGTTTGATGCGAATTCCAGCGATCCTTTGGCGAGTATGTCCCTCAAGCCTCAAGACTATGGCGTTTTCACAAAACTCTGTTTGCAGCTTACCCGCAAAATTGTATTTGGCTTAGAAGGTGGCTATGAGTACACTAGTTTGGCTGAGTCAGTATTAGCTGTTGTGGGGACTTGTCTGGCTAGCGATTAGCCCTTGGCTCTCTTGCGAGATACAAGGGCTTAACTTACAGGTTGGACTTACGCTCTTTACCCCACAGATTCAGTTCCCTCCACGTTACAAAGGGAGGATTATGGAGGGGGAACTCCTCACTTTCCACTGATAACCGATAACCGATAACTAACTGATAACTGATAACTGATAACCAAAGAATTATGAGACTTCTATTTATCTCAACTCCTGTCGGTGCATTTGGTTCTGGCGTTGGTGGGGGCGTTGAGCTGACCGTTGAGAACGTAGCGAAGGAACTGATGTTGCGATCGCATACGGTTCATCTGGCAGCTTGTGTGGGTTCTCAATCGCAGGCGATCCCATTGATCACGATCCCAGGGGAAGTGCATAGCTTTGCCCAAAATCAAACAAGAACCGATCCCGTGAGTTTCCCCAATAATTCGGTTTTAGCGAATCTGTGGAGCTATGCCCGTGAAATGCAAGATAGTTATGACTTAATCGTCAATTTTGCCTACGATTGGTTGCCATTCTATCTCACCCCGTTTTTTGACACCCCGATCGCCCATTTTGTCAGTATGGGCTCGTTGTTAGATTCGATCGACCGCGCGATCGCTCAAGTCGTACAACAATATCCCGATCGAATTGGCGTCTACACCCAAACCCAAGCCGATACCTTCGATCGCCCGTTCCCTATGGGTAGTCAGTTTCGTCTCTTGGGTAGTGGTATCGATCTCGATCTGTATGAGTTTCAGCCCACTTCAGCCGCTCGTTTGGCTTGGGTTGCCAGAATTTCACCTGAAAAAGGGTTGGAAGATGCGGCAGCGGTGTCTGAGGCAACAGGGCTAGAGATTGATGTCTTAGGTAAAATGCAAGATCGAGAATATTGGGAACAGGTACAGCAAGATTTCCCTAAAGCGAAATTGAATTATCTGGGCTTCCATCCCACCGAAAAACTACAGGAACTCATGGGAGCTTGCCAAGCACTGTTAATGACACCGAAATGGGTTGAGGCTTTTGGGAATGTTGCGATCGAGGCACTCGCCTGTGGTGTTCCCATTGTCAGCTATGCCAGAGGGGGCCCTGTGGAAATTATCAAACATGGCAAGACAGGTTATTTAGTGGAACCTGATAATGTACGAGCCCTGTGTGATGCCGTCACAGCCGTGCCTCGGATCAATCGGATTGTCTGCCGCCGCGAAGCCGAGGCGGAATATTCGCTAACCGCTTTAGGCGATCGCTTTGAACAGTGGTTTATCGATATTCTGGCCTAAATTCTGGTTTGTTAAAAAGATGGGTGGCGTATGAAATCCCGCAAGCAAATGGCTCTGAAATAAAAGCCACACCTTTGTAATATCAGTTCTAGCTCATCGAAAAAACTTATCCTAGATAAGCTTTGCGAACGCGATCGTCCTCTAAAAGATCGGATGCTGCCCCAGCGATCGCGACTTGACCTGCTTCTAAGACATAACCGCGATCGGCAGTTTGCAATGCTAGATGGGCATTTTGTTCTACCAGTAAAATTGTTACGCCCATAGCGTGTAAATTGGCAATCACGCCAAAGATTTCCCGCACGATTTGCGGCGCAAGACCTAGGCTCGGCTCGTCGAGCAAAAGTAATTTAGGACGACTCATGACAGCTCGGGCGATCGCCAGCATTTGTTGTTCGCCACCACTCAAAGTCCCAGCGAGTTGTTGCCGCCGTTCGCCCAAACGGGGGAAAATCTGAAATTGTCGTTCGATGTCGGCTTTAATGCCAAATTTGTCCGATCGCGTGTAAGCGCCCAATTCTAGGTTTGTAAGCACAGTTTGACGTGCTAGCACTCTCCTGCCTTCAGGGCTCTGGGCAATGCCCATACAGACCACTTGGTCGGGGCGTAGCTTGGTAATGTTTTGACCTTGGTAGAAAATTTTGCCGCTACGGGGACTGACCAAACGGGAAATGGCACGTAGGGTAGTGGATTTTCCCGCACCGTTTGCACCTACGAGCGTCACGATTTCCCCTTCATTTACAGTTAGATCGATCCCTTGTAGGGCCTGAATTCCCCCGTAGTTGACATTGAGGTTTTCGATCTCCAGCATGGGCAATTCCTAAATTTGATATGCAGAAACAAAAATCTAGCGTACAATCCCCTGCTAGTTTCTGCAATTTTTTGGCGTAATCGATCGCAATTTAGCTATGCGTGATGCTTTTGAGTCAAAAACTGAATCATCGAAGGATAAAGATCCCAATTCTCAAACCTTTGAGCAGGCATTAATGCAGTCAGGCTATGCCACTGCCGAGCAAATCCAGCAGGCTTTGCAGATCGGTCGCGAAAAACGCATGTTATTTGTGTATGCCTTAGAAATGGTAATTGGGCGATCGCTGCCCAGAGAGCTAGTAAAGCTTTATATGCAGTCGAGATCTCAAACCAACTCGATTTTTGCCGCCAAGGTTTATCCATTTCCCAATTCAAAAACGAATTCAACCGTTGAATTTGTTAGGGGTTCGGACGTGAATTTAGAAACGATTTCGAGCGGTAACGCCGAAACAACCGATCGCATTTTTGTGGGGAGTGAGAGTCCAGAGTTAAGTTTATCTGCGGGACTTTCTCAAAATCCAAGCCCAAGTTTCAGCCAAACGGAGAAACCCACGATGATGCGCGAAGAGTTTGTGATAGAGGCTTCTACAGGTTTGGAGCCTTCGCTTCAACCATACGATCTCAATTCTGTTCGAGACCATTATAACGGGTTACAAAAGCCTCAAAACGGTCAGGAGTCCTATGAAGCTACAAAAGGATTCGTAAATTCTACAATTGCTTCTCCTACGGAACCCATCGATCGCCCTATTGAGGATTTGATCGCACTCATCCGAAAATGGGCGACTGGGGAGGTTAAGCCAGAGTCCCATCCTTTCCCAAATAGCGAAATTGCTGTGTGGGAGACCAAAATGCAAAATACACTGAAAGAGTTGGCAGAGGTACGCGATCGCCTCGCCCAAACGCAGGAAGAAGCAAACCAGAAACAACTAGAACGCGATCGCCTATCAGAGCAATTGCTAAAATTAAAGCAGGAATTGAGCAAACGCGATCGGCAGTTAGCTTCTCTATCGAGCAAACACGAACAGGAACTCACCAAAAAAGAACAACAGCTCAACAGCATCTTTCAGGAATTGTTACAAGTGAGGGCGGAACTTATTGGTTCCGAGCCAGAGGTTGGAACTCAAGAAAAGACCAATCCTCAAGCTGCCCAAAAGTCCTCATACGATTCAGCAAGCAATTCAACAGCTAATTCAACACCAGCCGCCAATCCACCCACTAATCAAATTCAAAATCAAGAGCATCTACAAGCTCAACTCACGCAAAAAGAAGAGCAGGTTAAAGCCGAAATCTTTAAGCGATTGCTCGTAACGCTCGACATCTTCGACTTGGCTATCCATCAGGTCAAGCCTCAAACCGAAAGGGAGCAGATGATTCACACTAGTTACCAGCGTTTGCGGGAGAAACTCATGCAGGATCTAAAACAGTTTGGTGTTTCAGCCATGGAGACCACTGGGCAAATTTTCGATCCCACGTTCCATGAGGCGGTAATTGCCCAACCCACCGATCGCTATCCAGAGGGAACAATTATGACTGAAATTCGACGGGGCTATCTATTTCAATCAAAGGTGTTGCGTTACGCGCAGGTAAAAGTTGCTGTTTCCAACCAATAGAAAAAATTCTGGTTTAGAGAGTGTTTGAGAAGTTAAGCAAGACGTTTTAGGAGGATTTGAATCATC
>NZ_JAZBJZ010000140.1:0-12312 GCF_036349135.1 Tumidithrix elongata BACA0141 | reverse complement strand
TTTTAGGCTCTTTTTTTTCTCCACTTTCTCTCCCTGATGAATTATTCAGGCTAAATCATGCGAACCGTAATCTCCTTCTCAAAACAGCTCCCTGTCTTTGCAACCAATAACTAGGCAAGTCAGCGATCATAATTCAACAGATTGTAAACCAGTAAATAAAGGAACAAGTATTCGAGTGCAATCTTTGGAATCAGCTAAAGTAACGTAATTCCCCGAATATTCCGTATTCGTTTTAGAAGGCTCAAGCTATAATCGAGGCAAAACCAATCAATTTATACAGGACAGATGACTCAAATTACTGTTAATTTACCTGATGGTTTAATTGAATCTGCCGAACGACTAGGAAAGGCTACAGCGCGTGAGCTATCAGATATTCTAGCTGATACGTTAGAAATTATTTTACCTGTTTTTAATAACCTTTCAGGAACAAGCGATCGCACCGAAATTTCCCATCTTTTAGATGCCGAAGTTATTGAATTAGCTAATTTAAAAATGGATGAATTCCAAAATCAACGTTTGGGAGATCTACAAGCTAAGGGTAAAAATGCTGGATTGACGGAAGCTGAAGGTTATGAATTACTAGTTTTAATGTCAATTTACCAAATTGGACAACTAAAAAAATCAATGGCGTTAGCTGAAGCAGTTAAACGAGGGTTAAGAGAGCCTTTATTGCCATGAGTTTGCTCTCAGAAGGTTTACGAGAGAAGATTAAGACAACGGGCTAAAAACCGCTGTGAATATTGCCTCAGTCACCAAGACTATATTTTGGGTAGGCTCCAAATCGATCACATCCAGCCCTTAGCTAAGGGTGGCGTTAATACAGAAGAGAATTTATGTCTAGCCTGCGAATTATGCAATCAATACAAGTGGATACAAACGGAAGGCTTAGATCCTGAATCTGGCAAAGTAATTTCTTTGTTTAATCCTCGCAATCAGAACTGGGGAGACCATTTTACTTGGAGTCCTGAAGGAACGAAAATAGTTGGAATAACCGATTGTGGTCGAGCGACAGTAGAAGCTTTAAGATTAAATAATAATTTGGCTGTTATTGTTCGTAAAAATTGGGTTCAAGCTGGTTGGCATCCACCCAATTTTAGAGATTATTAGGAGACTAGTTATTGAGAAAAGGCTTGAAAAGCTCTGTTGGTGGCGCTTTATAGCCACTGCGATGAGATCCAGCCCCTCACGGGAGAATGCTATGATAGGCTTCAGCTTAAATTCCCGATATGTCTGACGTACTTGTAGCATCTCAACCGCATCAAACTCCAGAATTTGTACAGGTATTGGTGGACTGTGTTGGCATTGAGGAACTGCTGACCTATCGCATTCCTGCGGAAATGACCGTGCAAATTGGCGATATTCTCAGCGTTCCCTTGGGGAATCGTCATGTGGGGGCGATCGCCTTGCACTTCCCCAATCAGCAAGAATTAGCGGAATTTACAGGTGAAACCAAAGCGATCGCCGCGATCGTCAGCGCGGGGATGTTATCGCCGAAATATTGGGAACTGCTCCTGCATACGGCGGATTACTATCGCACTGCCTTAATGCAAACGGTTAAAGTTGCCCTGCCGCCTAAACTGATGGATCAAGGCTGTTATCGCGTCAAAATTCGGCAAGAGCAGACGGAACGAGGAGAAACTGCAAATTCCCATCCAATTCCTGCTCTATCGCCTGCGGCACAGGCTGTCTGGGCTTTCCTACAGGAACACGCACAAAGCAAAAAAGGCATGAGTCGGCGCTACATTCAGCAACAGGTGGGTCGCTCTGCCAATGCTGGACTGAGGGAACTTCAACAATTCGATCTGATCGCAACGGTGTTAGATGCCCCCCAGAGACCGCAGCCTAAATTTGTCGATGCGATCGTCCTTTTGCCAACACCTGACATAGGGGAAGCTCAGCCTACAGCCAGACAGACAGAGATTCTCACAGCTCTGCAACGAGAAGGCGGCGAATCGCCTAAAGCTGAGTTTCTCAAACTGGCGAAAACCACAGTGACGGCTTTGCAGACGCTAGCGAACAAGGGCTACATCGCGATCGATCGGCGGGAATATCTCCGACTGGGGGGCAAAAGCCACTTTGTTACCGCCGATCGCCCCAAGCAACTTACGCCAGAACAGGCGCAGGCTTTAGCAAAAATCCTAGAAGCCATTCAAACCACTTCAGTACAGAAAACCGCGCAGCAACTCTTACTGCATGGCGTGACAGGTTCGGGTAAAACGGAAGTGTATCTGCAAGCGATCGCCCCCGTCTTAGCCGCAGGAAAATCAGCGCTGGTGCTCGTGCCTGAGATTGGCTTAACGCCCCAGCTTACCGATCGCTTTCGAGCGCGGTTTGGCGATGCTAAAGTCAATGTCTATCATAGTCAACTCTCGGATGGAGAACGCTTTGACACTTGGCGACAGATGCTCACAGGGGATTCTCAAGTGGTTGTGGGAACTCGTTCGGCAGTCTTTGCACCCCTACCAAAACTGGGACTGATCGTGATGGATGAAGAACATGACGGTAGTTTTAAGCAGGATCAGCCCCAACCCTGTTACCATGCCCGTACCGTTGCCCAGTGGCGATCGCAGTTAGAAGGGATTCCGCTTGTTCTAGGTTCGGCGACTCCTTCTGCGGAAATGTTGTATTTGGCGAACGGACAGAAATTACTGAGCGATGTAGATCGGGTGGAACTTCCTAGGGGTGAGTCCAATCATCATTCCAATAGCACGGCTAATTCCAATAGTACAGGATCTACAACGAATCCCATTCAATATCTCAAGCTTCCCAATCGCATTGGCAATAAGCCGATGCCCCCGATCGCCGTGGTGGATATGCGAGAGGAATTGCAAGCAGGGAACTGGTCGATTTTTAGTCGGACATTACGAGATGCGATCGCGCGGATGTTGGAACAAAAAAAACAAGGAATTCTCTTCATCCATCGGCGCGGTCATAGTACGTTTGTCTCCTGTCGCAGTTGTGGCTATGTGATGAAGTGCCGTCACTGTGATGTGTCTCTGGCTTATCACAATCCCATTCCTATGGCGACCTCTGCGCCTACGGTTTCGCATCTGCGCTGTCATTACTGCAACTATACCGAGGCAAAGCCCAGTCGCTGTCCTGCCTGTAACTCTGCCTATTTTAAGCACTTTGGTAGTGGCACGCAAAAAGTAGAACAAGAAATCGCCGAACTTTTCCCTCAAATTCGGTTAATCCGCTTCGATAGCGATACGACCCGCAATAAAGATCAACATCGATTGTTGTTAGATCGATTTCGCGATGGTGAAGCCGATCTTCTGATTGGAACCCAAATGCTGACCAAGGGGCTGGATATTCCTCAAGTTACTTTTGTGGGAGTGATCTCAGCGGATGGACTGCTCAATTTTTCTGATTATCGTGCAGGGGAACGAGCCTTTCAAACGCTCATACAGGTGGCGGGACGGGCAGGACGCGGTGATGATGCAGGGGAAGTGATCGTTCAAACCTACACCCCCGAACATCCTGTCATTGAAGCCGTGAGAAACTATACTTCGGAACAATTCATGCAGGTGGAACTGTCTCAAAGGGCGGCGTTGAATTATCCTCCCATTGGACAGATGGCTTTGATTCATCTTAGTAGTGCCGATGCCATTGTCGTAGAGACTGCGGCGAATCAACTAGCGGAATCTTTGCGATCGCTAGAAATGGATTGGGAATTACTTGGACCCGCCCCCGCCTCGATTGTAAAGGTTGCCAATCGCTACCGCTGGCAGATCTTACTGAAATTCGCCCCAGAACATGTATCGAGCTTACCTAGCCTAGATATTTTGCGATCGCTGGTAAATCACAAGTCGGTTAGAGTCGCGATCGATGTCGATCCACTGACAATTCTATAGTGTTATAGTAGGAGACACAAGCAGACTACGCTTGAGCGTAATGTGGAACTCCTCCCAAACGGAACGAATCTAATCTACCTAATTTAGAAGACAAGCGTTAAACATATGTTACTTGAACTCGTTAGGCACAAATTTACGGTAGAGCAATATCATCAAATGGCGGCAAATGGCATACTTGCACCCAGCGATCGCCTAGAACTGATTAATGGAGAAATTATTGAAATGTCCCCAATTGGGATACGTCACGCCAGTTGTGTCAGAAGAGCAATCAATCTCTTGGCAAAAAAACTCGGTGATTTCGCGATTATTGACGCTCAAGATCCGATCAAGTTAAGCGACTCTTCAGAGCCACAGCCTGATATTGCCGTCCTAAATCCTCGATCTGATTTTTATGCCACAGCGCATCCAGAACCGCAGGATGTTTTTTTATTGATCGAAGTTGCCGACACAACGATCGCTAGCGATCGCGAAGTTAAAGTTCCACTTTATGCAAGAAGTTCCATTTCTGAACTATGGTTGATCGATCTTAACAATCAGATTCTAGAGGTGTATTACGAACCCATAGGCGATCGCTACAGATATATGCAACTATTTGAAGCTGGTCAAAGCATCCATTTACAGGCTTTTCCTAGCATTAGTTTTGCAGTTAATGACATATTGTGATTCTTTCGGTTTAGAGCAAGGCGTGATTGTAGTCACAAGATAAAAGCTTACTTTATTCCTCTGCGGAAAGGATAGAGTAGTTGCTGCCAATAGCTATGGGGAATATATTCATCTACGCCATAGGTTTTAGGCATGCGATCGTTTGGCATATAGAACGTGCCCAATAAGATATCGATGAGGGGAAACCCTGAAAAGTTTCTATCCCGCGCATCGGGATCGTTGTTGTGATGCCAGTGATGAAACTCAGGCGTAGCAATAATCCAGCGCAAAATTGGAAAGCGCAGGTTCGTATTTGCATGGTTGAAAATCGGTAAAAATGCTGCGAAGATCAGATAGAAGCCAAAGGTTTCCTCCCTAAAACCCAAGAGGAATAAAGGGATGCCAACAGCCACATTCACTGCGATCGCTTCGATTGGATGCAGTCGCGCCGATGCTAACCAATCTAGTTCGGCACTACTATGGTGAATTGCGTGAAATCGCCACAGCCAAGGAATTGTATGGGCGAGGCGATGCAGAAGATAAAAGATAAATTGTGCCAAGAAAAAAGCTTCGATAAACTGGAGCCATTCTGGTTGACTGCGCACGGCAAGTTGCAATGAGGGAGCGATCGCCCCATGAAAGAGAATGTATAGGAGGACGACAACCACAAATGTGCCAGCATTCACCAGAATATGATTGATAAAGAAATGTGCAACATCTGTGAGCCAATGCGTTCGGAACCATTTCTGCTCTTTCTTAAGCGGAAACAGTCGCTCAATCGTCCCAAATATTACCCATAAGATCAAGAAAGCAGCGATCGGCTTCATCATAACGGTATCGAGAGATTTTGGGTTTAGACTGGCGATCGCCGATTGAGGTTCAACCACAGGAATTAGCCAAGATCGAACGAAAAAGCTTATTTTTCACTATTTTAGGCTAATTGACTCGAATCCAAGTAACCTGTAATCAGCCAGTCGTCGCCAATTTGCTTGAAGTTCGTGCGTGATAGTGATCGCGCTTGCGTCATTTGCTCATATCCTAGATCGGCAACAGGACTAGGCGCATCCTTGCCACCTATGAGTTTCGGAGCAATAAAAGCATAGACTTTTTGGACTGCGCCTGCGGCGATCGCTTGGGCTGCCAATACACCCCCACATTCCCATACAACGGAATTACACCCACGTTGAGCGAGTTCGGTCATCACCCATGGAACTGACAATTCGGGGATCTCTAAAACTTCGACGCCGCGATCGCGCAGGCTGGTTTGAAGTTCGGGATTTTGGTTGGGCAATGTAACCACAAGGGTTTGATGCATGGCATCGACTTGCCAAAGATTCGCTACATTGGGGAGATCCAAACTACGAGTCATTACGACTCGCAAGGGAGCGCGATCGCTGAGACCATGCGTCGTTAAGTGCGGATTATCCAGTCGTACAGTATTACCACCCGTAATCACCGCATCGCAGTCAGCCCTGAGCCTATGTACCTCTCGTCGAGCGGATTCGCCCGTAATCCAATAACTGTGCCCTGAAGTTGTGGCAATCTTGCCATCTAGGGTCATGGCATATTTGAGAATGCCAAAAGGGACTTGATGCAAAACGCGATGGTAAAATGCTTCATTTAACGCCTGACATTCTGCTTCGGCGATGCCGACGGTGACTTTGATGCCCTCAGCCCGCAAGCGATCGCAGCCTCCACCAGACACGCGCGGATCGGGATCGACCATACCGACAAAGACTTCCCCGATGCCCGCTTGGATAATTGCTTCTGTGCAGGGAGGCGTGCGCCCGTGGTGGTTGCAAGGCTCTAAGTTGACATACAAAGTCGCTCCCTTTGTAAGGTCGGGATTATCGGGATAGTTTGCCTGTACTGCTCTGAGTGCAAACACCTCCGCATGGGGCTGTCCCGCCGCAGGATGCCATCCCTCACCCAACACTTCGCCATCTTTGACAATCACACATCCCACCATCGGATTGGGAGATGTGTATCCTCTAGCTCGTTGCGCTAATTCCAAGCAGCGAAGCATCCATTGAAGATGGGTAGGGTCGGTCATTCGCTAGTTTTTCCGCTCGCTAGTTTTATAGAATATGTTAGACATCATCTGTAACCTATTCTACGAAGGAATTTGAGGCAATTAAATCCTAAAGAACTTTATGGGTGTGAGAATGTTGTTTGACGTTATCTTCTTCCTTGACCACGCGATCGGAGTTGAGAACACGCTTTTTCTCTAGAGAGAGATTAAGGTCTGTATGGGTTTGTCCCAAGAGAATATGCTTTTGTGCCTCAGGACGAACTTTGTAAGTACGGGCAGCCGCGATCGCGCGGTTTAAAAATTCATCGCAAATCTGGACATTTCCCGCAAACACATCTGAAGGGATCTGAGCATTGCCGTTATCGTCTAGCACCTTACCAAGCTCTGTGGCATAGGCAAGTTCATAAGAGGTCGGAATCTGCTTGAGGATTGCTTCGAGGGCAGCAGAAGGGATTGGCTCTGCAACTTTAACCTGATGAACTTCGCCCTCCTCTTTTACAAAGCAATTGGCTAACCCTAAAACAATATAGTCTGTGGGTTCAAGGTCTGGAGCAGTTGGGTAAGCTGACATAATGAGTAGAGTTTAGTATGGGTCTTGATAGTTTTCATGCTGGCGTAAAAATGACCAGCTTTGCTTGTAAATTCCGAATTTCTTAGTAAACCTGAATGGGTTTTGTCGGCATTAGGCTATAGTATTGCAAAATCTACTACCCAACCATTAGTCTATAAGATACTTAGTTTTTAGATGCATATTTTCGACACAAAGTGGGTTTTAGGTTAAGTGCTTTTATGTTACAACTTTGACGCGGCAGGACGTATCCTGAAAGGAGTCGCTAGCCATTATCCAGAGAAAAGTAATTTGTATCGGCGATTGGAACCAGTCGTCAAAGCCAGTTGAGGGTGTATGTTTAACGCTACCGAACTTCTGATTACGACCTTTGTCGAGCAACTAAAAAAGAGCTATCGCCGCACCTACGGTGGCTATAAGCATGACTACGAAGACATCATTGGCTGGGCAGGCAACATGGCCCTGGAAAACATTGCCAATAGCGATGCCCTGTATCACAACGTCGAACATACAATTCTCGTCACTTTAGTCGGGCAAGAAATTTTACGTGGCAAGCACATTCGCGAAGGGGGAGTATCGCCTGAAGACTGGCTGCATTACACAATTTCCCTCGTTTGCCACGACATTGGTTATGTTAAAGGCGTTTGTCGCCAAGATACCAATAGTAAGTACGCTACAGGAATTGACGGTCGTCTAGTCGAGCTTCCCCCCGGGGCTTCGGATGCAGGTTTGACACCCTATCATGTCGATCGCGCCAAACTATTTATTAGCGAACGTTTTGGTGGTCATTCTTTAATTGATGCTGAGAGAATCTGCCGCAATATCGAACTTACGCGTTTTCCTGTACCTAAAACTGGCGATCATCAAGATACAACAGGCTTTCCGGGCATTGTGCGATCGGCTGATTTGATCGGACAGCTTAGCGATCCCCGCTATCTCAAAAAAATTGGGGCGTTATATTACGAATTTGAAGAAACAGGCGTAAATAAGGCACTAGGCTACTCTCATCCTGGCGATCTGCGCCGCAATTATCCCAAATTTTACTGGACGAGCGTTTATCCCTTCGTTAAAGACGCTCTGTATTATTTGTCTCTCACCCAAGGAGGGCAGGAGATCATTGCTCATCTTTATTCCAACGTGTTTGTGGTCGAGCATGAAAAACCCGAATATTTAGAGCAAATCCCCCCACCCGCGATCGCCAAAGGTTAGTTTTGAAATCAAGCTGATATGTTTATTTCCAAATTTTCAATTGAAGATTGGCAAAACAATAAAAACTACGGATCGCTAGAAGTGCCAAGTGGCTGGGGCGATATAGAAGCAGCGATCGGAAAACTAGATGGCGATCGCTGCTCATTAGCTAATAGGCTGGAAGCCTCGAGCTCTATCCGTTTCGGATGAGCGTTGGGATAAGAGGCGCGGCGATGAGGAGTCCTGTCCAACCGCAGAATGATTTTGACCGTCGCTCAAACAATCGTGAGGTTAGCGACAAATCGCCAAAATGATAGTATTAAACTACTGACTCAACAAAATAAAGGTTTTCTTCGGGAAGCCTGCGCTGTATACATAACATCAGCGTTGGTAGGATTTCACTTGTAAAAGGTTTGTCACCAATGACACAAGCAACTCTCATTAACCTAATCAGTCAGCTTGAAACGCTTGAATTAGAAGAGCTTCAAAAGCTGAGTCAGGCAATCAAAGTTCGTCTTAATGCGATAGACGAGTCAGATAAATTAGCTGGGTTTTATAGTTCTTTACTCACTTCTGGCTTAGTGAGTCACATAAAGCAAACTTATTCACAGCAACAATCTAGGCTATCTTTAATTTCAGTGCAGGGTAATCCTATTTCGCAAACAATTATTGAGGAGCGCCGATAAATGGCTATCTATTTTCTAGATAGCAGCGCTCTGGTCAAACGCTATATTAGCGAAAATGGCTCTAATTGGATTTATAATCTTTTTGAGCCTAGCTTGGGCAATCAGTTTTTTATAGCTGCTATTACGAGTGTAGAGATTATTTCTGCAATTACACGAAGAGCAAAAAGTGGAAGTATTAACATTGCAGATGCGATCGCTATTCGCAATCAGTTCAAAAAGGATTTTCAAGCTGAGTATCAAGTCATTGAAATCTCCGAAAAAATAATTAATTCAGCAATAAATATGGCTGAATTGTATACTTTACGAGGTTATGATGCCGTTCAACTTGCTTCAGGGTGCGAATTGAATATTCTCTGCATTACAAATGGTTTGCTTGGGGTAAATTTTGTCTCAGCAGACAATGATTTAAATAAAGCTGCATTGGATGAAGGACTCGTTATAGAAAATCCAAATAACTACCCTTAATCCTTAGGTGGCAAAGCCTTTGGGAAAAGCCGACAGCTAAATCTAACAGCTATAATTAACGACTCTTACAATAAACACCACATTAATATAACGCCTAAAATTGCCCCCATGAGAACTTGCATAGGCGTGTGCCCCAACAACTCTTTGAGCGGATCGAACTCAGTAGCGCGTTCTTCTTCAAATACTTCCACAATAATTTGATTGAGAACTTTGGCTTGCTTGCCTGCTGCTAACCGAATGCCTGCGGCGTCATACATGACAATAAAGGCAAATACTGTGGCGATCGCAAACTGAGGCGTATCCCAACCTTGGGTGCGACCAATTCCAGTGGCTAGGGCAGAGACAAGGGCAGAGTGAGAGCTAGGCATACCACCTGTCTCAAACAGCAAATGGACCCTAAGCTGCTTGGAATGAAATAAATCGATCAGCAGTTTAAGGAGTTGAGCGGAAATGCTGGCACTGAGGGCAATCAGCAGGACATTGTTATCGAGGATCTCGCCAACGGGATGCAGCATAATTCATTAACTAGATAGAGTAACTAGGACTTAGTGATTACGAGCAGTGATGTAGTCAGCGATCGCAATCAAAGGTAAAGCTGCCTTGCCATAGCCACTGAGCTGAGACTTAGCTAGATCTACCAATTGTTGCGCTTTGAGTTGAGACGTTGAAATTCCCCAGAGACTGGGGTAGGTGACTTTTTGAGCAGCCACATCCTTCCCTACAGTTTTACCGAGCAATTCGGGCGTAGAGGTAATATCTAGGATGTCATCAATGATTTGAAATGCCAAGCCAATATTTTGGGCGTATGTAGACAAATGCGCCAAATCCTGTTCTGATGCCCCCGCCAAAATCGCCCCGCAGGCAACGCAGGATTCTAGTAAAGCGGCGGTTTTGTGCAGGTGAATGTAGGTTAAGGTTGTCTCGGTAACATCGGGTTTGCCTTCGCACTCTAGATCTACAACCTGTCCACCCACTAGACCCGTTGCTGCCACGGCATGACCGAGATGGCTCACCACTTTTAAAACACGGTTAGCAGGTACGTTTGTTGTTTGTTCGGCAATAAACTCAAAGGCGTAAGCTAAGAGGGCATCCCCTGCCAAAATTGCAATATCTTCGCCATAAACCTTGTGATTGGTCAGCTTGCCGCGACGATAGTCATCGTTGTCCATGGCAGGTAGATCGTCATGGATCAGAGACATGGTATGCACCATTTCCATCGCACAGGCTGTAGGCATCGCCGCACTAGGATCGCCACCCAAGAGTTCGCAGGCTGCCAAGCATAAAATTGGACGTAGCCGTTTTCCCCCTGCCATCAGGGAATAACGCATTGCCTCATAAATTTTTTCAGGGTAAGTGACGGCGATCGAAGCGTCAAGGGCTGCTTCTACTTCGCGTTTGCGATCGCGTAGGTACGTCTCTAAATTAAACGTTTGCGTGTCTAAACTAGCTGTATGTGATGCCATATTTGCGGCAGTAACTCCAGATCGTATTATGCAACAACATGGTCACAGTCATCGGACCAACACCCCCAGGTACGGGTGTAATTTGCGAAGCGATCGCCTTCACGCCCTCAAAATCTACATCCCCAACAAGGCGAGAATTGCCCTCATAGTCAGTAATGCGGTTGATCCCGACATCAATTACCACTGCGCCAGATTTAACCATATTTGCCGAAATAAATTCGGGTTTGCCCACGGCTGCTACCAAAATATCTGCTTTTTGCGTAATTGCGGCGAGATCGTCCGTACGAGAATGCGCCATAATCACGGTGGCATTTGCCTGCAACAGCATAATTGCTAGGGGTTTGCCAACGAGAATGCTGCGTCCGATCACCACAGCGGTTTTACCCGCGATCGCCACATTTGCGGCTTCTAATAATTTCATTACGCCTGCGGGCGTGCAGCTTTGTAGCCCCTCTTCGCCCCGCATTAACCGCCCCATATTATAGGGATGCAAACCATCGGCATCTTTGTCTGGGTGAATGCGATTAATTAAGGCGATCGCATCGAGATGTTCGGGCAGAGGCAGTTGCACCAATATGCCATCGACGCGATCGTCTTGGTTGAGTTCGTCAATGACCAGTTCTAGTTCCGCTTGACTGGCATCGGCAGGAAAATGTTTACCAAAGGAAGTAATGCCAACTCTTTTACAGGCAGTTTCTTTACCCCGCACATAGGCAGCACTGGCAGGGTTGTCTCCTACCATCAAAACGGCTAACCCAGGCGATCGTCCAAATTTTACTTGCAACTCGACAATCTGCTCTGCCATTGCCGCCTGCATTTTTTTGGCAAGTGCCTTACCATCAATAATTTCAGCCATTGCCCTAGTTGTATAACTTCTGTACTCGTTCTAATTCAGTTCAAGCTTAACATTTGAATCTACTGAATTAGATAGATATCAAGGAGTTATGCTCCCAGTATGGTAAGTGTGATGCATGTTGAATGACAAGAAGGTATATGCATGACTAGCTGCGAAGCCATAGTTTACTCAAAAACACTTACCGAAGACTTTCATTTGATTACTGTGCCAAGAAGCTTCAGTAGCGAAGATATAAAGTGGATAAGGTCACGGATCGACGAATGCATGGTCAATTTTGTTGATAAAAGGTCAAGAAAACCAATATTCGAGATTTTTGAAAATGAAAAATACTATATCGTCGGCGTAACAGTAACTGCTCAAGATTTAAAAGACTGCTCATTAGAAGATATTGGTATTTCAGATGAACAAACTAAGGATGTGCAAGGTAGACCAATATATGGCTTTTTTGCATATGTACTCGAAAAAAATAGAGGTAAGATAAATAACCGATCGACACACAACTCTCTTAGAGCGTGTTTGAGAAGTTTAGGGTAGAAAAAAAGCCCCCAAAGTTATAGG